>JAILEL010000323.1 GCA_024687845.1 Eubacterium sp. | reverse complement strand
CCTTCTTTTTAGCCAAAAAAAGTGATATACTATCATTCGGAATTACAAATCTATGATTCACACCTCGAGATTTAAAAATATTAAATGAAAAGGACTAGATTGCAGATATAAATGCATTAGTACAAAAGAAGATGAACATTAATTCAGATACTATTCAATCTACAATTTCAAATAATATTCAAAATGCAAATACTGATAATCAGGAGAAAATAATCTGGTTTTCTTCACATGAAGAAGATGAGAGACTTAATGGTTTCTACATGGACTTCTCTCATCAGTTAATTGGATATAAAGATTTTTCTGAACATCTTGAATACAGGAAAATGTTTCTTCTTGAATATATGTATGATAACAAAAGTATATATATCAATTCAGTACAGACTGAACAGCTCGAGCAATTGAATAGTATTAATCTTCCTAAATACATATCAAATATAAAAAGTAAGATAATCAATATTCTTTCAAATTATTATGATATGAGTGAATGTGAAGAACTATTTTCGAAAATAATAGATAAGAATAAGATTCATGGAAAACTTGGATACAAATTGAATTCTGATTTTTCTGAGAACACCAGATATTCTAACACTCAAAATTCTGATGCGAATAATTTTGAGACTCAAGACTCTAAAAACAATTATTTTGACATACAGCCAGACGTTGCAGATTCTGTTGAAGAAGATCATCATGACATTTCAAACTCGGAATCTGTCACTTCAGCTTCTTCAAGAAGTATTGTTGAGGAAATAACTACATATTTTAAAAACAACTGGCTGCCTCTGTTTATTCTTTTCTATGGAGGCATCATGATAGTCCTGTTTTTTATGTCTGAAAAAATAAGCTTGGGAGAATTATTTAATGTTTTACTTGATACCCCTATGCATCAAATACTTTTTATATTTTTATCCATAAGTATGCTGCCAATTATTTTGGGTATTATTATTGATACTCCGATTGCTTTTTACACTTCTAAAATATCTGACAAAAAATTAAGAGAAGTATTATTCAGACCAAATGAACGCTTCGATGCATCACCTATTCACATTTTCTTTTTTTCAATGTGTAATCTGACCGGTGCTCTAAGCGCTGTTTCAATGATATTTTTTGTAAAAGGAGCTAAAGGGTATCATGACTATCTTCTTCTGCCTTCTCACCGAATTCCCTTTGCGTTGATAATGTGCGGAAGTCTGATTACTTCACTGTATAACAATTTTAGTCTTCAAACAAAGGTACACCCTGCAAGAAATAATAGGAATTATCTTCTTAACAGATTTCATACATTTTTCAATACTATTAATCTCTTTGTTCTGATTTCGATAAGTTGTTGTATGATGTATGCATTTTTAGCAATGAGTTTCAGATCTGGTATTAAATCAGCAGGCAGACCTGATGCTTCATTTATAATATTGATGATGTCTCTTTATGCTTATCTATGGTTTTCGGCTGAATCTCCGATGGCTAAAAAGCTTGATTCGGTAAGCAGGTTCAACTTTTTATCAGGAGTACCTGTGCTATCTATTATGTCGATCATATATATTATCTTCGCATTTGATGGCTCCATAAATTGTATTCTTACGATTATAATCACATTAACTATTTTTGTGTTCTGGCTATTTGATTCCATGCAGCAAAAAAAAGCAGATACCCTGAATGTACGCAAGGTATCCACTTCATTTTTCAGCATAATAGCGTTTATTTCAATAATAATGATAATAAAAACCTCAATAAATTTTTAATATAAGAAATAAGCTTATGGATTTTTATAAATATGCACTAACTATTTAGATTGTTTTAAGCTTTTACTAATCCATTAATCATTGTTTACATACAGCATACATGTTATAATCCATTTATACATATTTTATATGTATTAGTTTCTTTTTTGTACGTGCAAAACTCACATATTTTATGAAAGGAATAAAAGTTATGGAGGAATATGGAATGACAGAAAAAGAACAGGCCGCTATAATGATTGATATATATACAGATCTCTTAAGAATAGAAAAAGCCGAAGATAAAGAAAAAGAACTAAACAATCAGATACGTAAGGCAAAAGCCAAATTAGAAGCTTTAGGTATCGTAGCCGAAAATATTACTATTGATTAAAAATCAAAAACAAACCATATAAAAAACCACCATGAAATCACAAAACGTATTTCATGGTGGTTTATAATTTTATTAGTTATCCCATGGCATCTTATTATCTGAATCAGTTGATGAATCTGACGTATCTGTTGAATCGTTATCCGTCGAATCAGAATCTGCTGATGCGTAACTTTCAGATGATATATTCTCTGAAGTTAAATTGCCATTTGAAAACTCCTCTTTTGAAGCAGGTGCCTCTTCTAATCCTGACGTCACTTCTGATTCTGAAACTGTCAAAGAATCTGTTTTAGCCAAGATATCTGTTTTTTTAGAACTATCATCTTTTTCTAAAACAACCTCAACACTTTCATTCTCATTCAAAAGCTGTTCACGTCTTGCTTCAAATTCAGGGCTTGCAAATACTTTTACTTTATTGGCTTTCTTTGAAGCCTTGTCTTTCTCTTTCAAAGCCTTTTCTGCTTTTGCCTTTTCCTTTTTGGCCTTTTTAGCCGCTTTCTTAGCTGCTTTTTCAGCAGAAGTCAGCTCAGAATCTTCTGAAGCCGAATAGTCTTCTCCACTGACATATTTGCCAGATTTTCCATATGCTTTTGCTCCGGATCTCTTCCCATTTCCATCAGTACTATATGGGAGCTCTGCTCTATGCTCAAGGAAAAGTTTACCACTTCTATCCCATTGTTTCCTGTCTGATGTCAGTGATGAACTCATGTCAACTACAGGGAAAACGCCTCCGGTAACCTGATTGAATATATCTACAAATTCTTTACCGGTTATAGATTCATGATCTATCAGGTAAGTTGCAATAGCATCAAGAATCTTTACATTTTCAGAAAGAATCTTATAAGCTCTATCATAAGCATTCTTAATGATGATACGAACTTCATCATCTATCATCGTTGCAGTTTCATCAGAACACTGCATTACAGCACGTCTGTCCAAATACTCTCCGGTTATTCCTTCAAGCTGAACCATTCCAAAGCGTTCTGACATACCATACATGGTAACCATCGCTCTGGCTTCCTTGGTAGCCTGTTCGATATCATTTGAAGCACCTGATGTAACTGAAGGGAACTTAATTGCCTCTGCCGCACGTCCACCCATTGTAATTACAATATGAGCTTCCATCTCAGCCTGAGTTTCAAGATATTTCTCTTCTTCAGGAGTCTGCCATACATATCCGAGAGCTCCCATTGTACGAGGAACAATTGTAATCTTCTGAACTGGCATTGTGTTCTTCTGAAGCATGGTAAGAAGTGCATGTCCAGCCTCATGATAAGCAACTATACTCTTTTCATCAGCTGAAAGAATACGATCCTTCTTCTCTTTTCCGGCAAAGACAACTTCTACTGATTCGATAAGATCTGACTGCGATACAAATCTTCTGCCTTTTCTTACTGCTGTAAGAGCAGCTTCATTAATTATGTTCTCAAGGTCGGCACCAACTGAACCGCTTGTTACACTTGCAAGTTCATGAAGGTCAACTGTCTCATCCAGCTTGACATCCTTAGAATGTACTTTAAGAATATCCTCACGGCCTTTAAGGTCAGGTCTTTCAACTACAACTCTTCTATCAAATCTTCCCGGTCTCAGAAGTGCTTTATCAAGAACCTCTGGTCTGTTGGTTGCTGCAAGAATAATTATACCCTTAGAAGAATCAAATCCATCCATTTCTGAAAGGAGCTGATTAAGTGTCTGTTCACGCTCGGAATCACCACCCATATGGCGGGTATCACGGCTACGTCCGATAGCATCAATCTCATCGATAAAGATGATACAAGGTGCTTTTGCATTTGCCTGTTTAAAGAGGTCACGCACACGAGAAGCACCGACACCGACATACATTTCAACGAACTCCGAACCTGACATTGAGAAGAAAGGCACACCTGCCTCACCTGCAACAGCTTTGGCAAGAAGAGTTTTACCCGTTCCTGGAGGTCCTACAAGAAGCGCCCCTTTAGGAAGTCTCGCTCCAATCTCGAGGTACTTCTGAGGATTCTTAAGGAAGTCAACCATCTCAGTAAGCGACTCTTTAGCTTCTTCCTCACCAGCTACATCTGAAAATGTCACGCCAGTGTTCTTGGTCATGTCATAAAGCTTGGCATTTGATTTGCCAACATTCATGAATCCACCACCACTACTGCTTATTCTTCTAAACAGCATCATGGTAAGAAAATACATTACCGCAAAGAAAATTACATAATAGAGAACCTGTGCAAGAATAGCATTTCCGCCCTCATTAATGGCTGTGAATTCTACATTCGCTTTATCCAGTCTGTCGATAAGCTGATAATCATCAGTTCTGATTACATAATAGGTAATATTCTCATAATTCTTGTCTTCTTTAATTGGTACAAACTTAATCTTCTTCTCATAGATTTCAACATTCTTTACATTGCCATCTTCCAGCATCTGAATGAATTCATCATATGACTTTTCTTCTTCACCGGAAGCCTTGTAATTGTTAAAGACCATAATAAAGATAATTGAAAGAATGAGCGTAATTATTATTACACCAATTGTAGTATTATAACCACCGGGCTTTTTATTATTATTATTGTTATTATTATTGTTATTCTGGTTATTATCTTCCATATCTTACTTTCTATTTTTTATAGATCCCCAGCCCCCTAAATGTTCAGGGAACTGAGTTATCAATACATTTAATTATTTATAAAGTGGATACTTATCTGTAATACTCTTTACAAGCTCTTCAGCCTTAGCGCTGTCCTTATCAATAATTGCTGCCTTAAATGCATCAGCTATTGTATACATATCTTCCTTAACAGCACCTCTTGTTGTAACTGCAGGTGTACCAACTCTGATACCACTTGTTACAAATGGTGACTTTGGATCATTAGGAACTGTGTTCTTATTAACTGTGATATGTACTTCATCAAGAAGCTTCTCGATTTCCTTACCTGTAAGTCCCATTTTCTTAAGATCTACAAGCATAAGGTGATTGTCTGTACCACCTGAAACGATATCAAAACCTCTCTCCATAAGAGCTCCTGCAAGTGTAGATGCATTTTCAACTACTCTGCCCATGTAATCCTTATAATCCTGAGAAAGAGCTTCCTTGAAGCAGACAGCCTTTCCAGCAATAACATGCATGAGAGGACCACCCTGTATTCCAGGGAAAATAGCTTTATTGAAATTATATTTCTCATTAACTTCGTTGCTACAGAGAATCATACCACCTCTTGGTCCACGAAGTGTCTTATGTGTTGTAGTGGTTGTGATATCAGCATAAGGAATAGGACTCATATGATAACCTGCTGCAACAAGACCAGCGATATGAGCCATATCAACCATAAGGATTGCGCCTACTTCATCAGCAATCTCACGAAACTTCTTAAAATCTATCTCTCTTGCATATGCAGATGCACCTGCAACTATAAGCTTTGGACGAGCTTCCTTTGCAATAGCAAGAACGTTATCATAATCAATACGTCCCTCATCATTTACACCATAAGGTACACAGTTAAAGTATTTACCTGACATATTAACTGGTGAACCATGTGTAAGATGTCCGCCGTGGTCAAGGTTCATACCCATAAATGTATCACCTGGCTGCATTGTTGCAAAAAATACTGCCATATTAGCCTGTGCGCCTGAGTGAGGCTGTACATTTGCGTACTCAGCACCAAAAAGCTCCTTAGCTCTGTCTCTTGCAAGGTCTTCAACTACATCAACATACTGACATCCACCGTAATATCTCTTTCCTGGATATCCTTCAGCATATTTGTTAGTTAAATGACTTCCCATAGCAGCCATAACTGCTTTGGAAGCGATATTTTCTGATGCAATAAGCTCCAGATTATCATTCTGACGATTCAGCTCGTCGGTCATGGCAGCTGCCACCTCAGGATCGATTTTTACGATTTCTTCAAAATCAAACATTGTTTTTCCTCCGTAAATATATATGAATTAATTTTTTAAACGTGAATCTGTGAGAAAACCTCTCCGATTTTCTCTCTTATAACTATATCTGCTTCGCTGTCACGGCTTGTAGATGCCATATTTATGACAGCCAGATGCTTTCCATTGAAATAATTTATGAATCCGGCAGCCGGATATACAACTAAAGATGTTCCACCGATTATCAGCATATCAGCCTTGGAAATATGACTTACTGAACGGCTTATAACATCACTGTCAAGCCCTTCCTCATAAAGTACTACATCCGGACGAACTACTCCGCCACAAACTTTTCCATTAACGATGTTATCACATTTTGGAACGCCGTCAGAGCCAAGAATATATTTAACTCCCGCATTAACATCCTCTCCAGTACTACTGAAGGTCTTACCACATTTTGTGCAGTAGTTTCTGAGCACTGAACCATGGAGCTCCAGCACTTCTTTACTTCCAGCAGCCTGATGAAGTCCGTCAATATTTTGAGTTATGACAGCCTTCAGTTTACCACTTTTTTCCATTTCGGCAAGCTTAAAATGCGCTGCATTCGGTTTTGCATCCGGAGCAAGCATCTTGTCCTTATAAAACTCATAAAAGTCTTCTGTTTTATGAACAAAAAAAGTATGACTTACTATTTCTTCAGGTGGGTATTTGTATTTCTGGCTGTACAGACCGTCCTGGCTTCTGAAATCAGGTATCCCGCTTTCAGTTGATACGCCTGCGCCACCGAAAAATACAATGTAATTGGATTCGTCAATTGCTGACTGCAGTTTTTCAATCTGATTCGTCATTCTTATCACTCACCTCCAGTTTTACACTATATGTTCCTTTTATCTTATAAGTATCTCCTTCTTCAAATGTAATCTCAACCTCATGTTCGCCGACACCAAGTCCTTCAACATTAATTTTCGGATTCAGCTCGGATATGGCAATAGTCTTAATATCTTCCTCAAAGCCGGAAATCTTAACTTTCTGAGGCGAAATCGCATTGAATTGATATTTAAAGTTCGTATTTTCATTATCTATGGTTATTACAGCCTTATTGAGAATAAGTTCTCTTTCTTCAACTTCTTCAATTTCCACACTGATAGCAACCTCGCCCGTATTATCGTCTGCAAGGAAAATATCAGAAGGCATATAATCTTCAAGTCTGATATTCTTCTCTATGTTTTCTGATACCTCTGAAACCATAATATCTGTTATCTCAATGGATTCAACAGCATCCAGTTTCTCAGTCTCTCCTGAAATAACCACCTCAGTTGGGTTATAATTAATGCGTCTTACACCATATCCCTCGTTCGGAGTACCAATGGTTCTTACATTTATTGGAACCTTCTTGGTTTTATAAACCGGAATCGTAACCTCTACATTACTTACCGGCATTTTGATATTTTCCTTTACTACAGCCGAACCATAACCATCTATGCAGCCAAGTCTGACATTATCTGTGATGTCCTCACTTGCACCATTAACATTTACAACTGCCCTTGCTTCTACAATATTAGCTAATACCGAAGCCGGTCCTGATATGTTGATAATATTTGGTGTAGGAATCGCACTTCCCAGAGCATGTCCTGATGCAACAGCACCTGTAGTTATGATTCTTACAGGAATGTCTTTCTCAACTTCCTGTTCAATCGACAGAGTAACATACTTATTTACCGTCGATATACTTATCTGCTTTGCCTTTTTTGAAGTAATATTCGTATTCGTAGATACTTCTATAGTTGTTGAATTGGTAACTGATAGTTTTGAGAGATCTGCATAAGCATAAAAATCTCCAGCTTCCATATTTTCAACAACAGACCTTGGACCTTTGACAATAATAGTAACAGTCTCGCCACCTGTTATATCATATGCCTTTCCTTCCTTCAGAATGGAATCACCATTCTTCATATCTACCTCAATATCTGTTATGGTTTTTCTTATAACATTATCAGAAATGTTCGTAACTACAAACCAGAGGGCAAATGAAATCACAAGTGCCAGTATTTTAAGTCCAAAATGAGAAAAAATGCTATTTTTCTTTTTCATCACTGTTTATGCCCTCCTTTCCTGAGTATTCTGGTCTTGGAGGACTTATCTTCTTTAATTATCTGAAGCTTAGCAAGCTGTTTTCTGAGCCCATCTTCATCAAGGTCCTGATACAGAACCCCTCTATGTGCCACTGAAACACCACCAGTTTCTTCAGATACAATGATTGTCATACTATCTGAAACCTCACTGATTCCAAGTCCTGCTCTATGTCTCGTTCCAAGTGACTTAGCTATGTCGTGTCTGTCAGTAAGGGGCAGATAGCAAGTTGCCGAAACAACCCTGTTATTCTTTATAATAACTGCACCATCATGAAGAGGTGTATTTTTCTCAAAAATATTTACCAGCAGCTGCTGTGATACTACTGCATCAATACTTATTCCGGTATTGATATATTCTCCGAGCTGTGTTTCATGTTCAACTACTATAAGAGCTCCCGTCTTGTCCTTGGAAAGCTGAGTTGCTGTTTTAACAAGCTCATAGATGGATTTGTCACTAAGGCTGTTTTCTTCAAGCACCTTTGGTACATTTGAAGATAAGAACCTTGATATAAACCTTTTTCGACCTAATTCATCAAGAGCCCGCCTCAGCTCCGGTTGGAACAGAATAATAAGAGTAAGCAAGAAAACACTTATTAAGTTTTTTGCTATCCAGACTATAGTGTTGAATCTGAAAATTACTGCTAGTAAGAGAAAAAGAGCCACAACAAGAATACCCTTTATCAGGGTCCATGCCCGGCTCGTCTTAACCCATAGGAGTACACGATACAATACATATGCAATTATCAGGATATCAACGACATCCGTCCACTTAATATCCGGGAAATAAATATCTCCCAGATATGATCGTAGTACCGCCCAAAATGTCTCCATTATTTTCCTGCTTTTTCTATATTAGATTATTTACCACCTATACGGTCATCCATACCCTCGTTATTTCCATAGAACATACCGCCTGCTGGCATATTGTTCTGAGGTTTCATATTGAGTGAACCTTTATTCTGAGAGTTTCTATTCTGATTTCCCATATTTTGAGAATTCATATTCTGGGAACCATTATTCTGTGGTGGCATGTTAATTACATCTATATTCTGAGAATTTCTGTTCTGACTTCCCATGCCAGAAGCACTCATATCCTGAAATCCCATGCTCTGAAGATCCATGTTATGGCTCTGAGCATGCTGAGGATGCATATTCTGACTCTGTGCACGTTGAGGATTCACATTCTGATTCCCCATATTCTGAGGATTCATATTTTGGTTCCCCATGTTCTGAGAATTCATATTCTGATTTCCCATGTTCTGAGGATTCATATTCTGATTTCCCTTTTTCTGAGAACCCATATTCTGTGAATCAGCATTCTGTGAATCAGTCTCTTTTTTATTTCCATTTTCAGGTTTATTCTTCTTTTCAGAATCAATCTTAGGAACAGCCTTCACATAATAATAGTAATCATCATCTTCAAACTGGACCCTTTCTGTATGTTTGTAATCAAGAATTCCCTGACCAAATCTGACAACCAAAGCGATCAGAAGTCCTACTACACTTCCTGCTATAACTGTAGAAACAGCCACGTCCTTACCAACCACATAACCAGCAAGAACTGCACCAAGTATATTTACAACCGTTCCTGCTCCAATTGCTATATAAACTGAATAAGGGAATGTAAACTTTGCAATAACGCCAAGTACTGTAACAGTGATCACAAAAATAAGAATAGTCGAAAACATTTCTTTATTCGTAATCAGTGATGTTATGAGATGCTTAAAGCTCTCAAGCATATTTTCAAAAGAATCCTGCTTGATCAAAGCTGCAAGCTCTTTAACACTATATGAATAATAAACTAAAATAACGCCAAATGCTGCCGGAATGATTCCTGAAATACCTGCAACTAAACCAATAATAATAGGAGCAGCGAATGGAATATTCAGCAGATAGAAAACCGGCACAATAAGTATTGCATAGGTATAATTAGGGAAAAACCTCATATAAATGCAATACATAAAGATAAACAGTACAACAAACACTGCACCAGTTTCTATAGATACAGTAAATGAATGCAGTGCTACAAGCGCTCCAACCATAAAAAACATAAATGCATCAGGAAGTAACGCCGTAAGAACTGAAAGAAGAACGGTTACTTCTGATTTGGAACCAAGTTCAGAATAACCAAACATCTTCTGTAATGACATGAATAAAACTAGCGAAAAAACAAATCTGAATAATGGTGAAATGATCTCATCTTGTTTTCTGCAAAATTCCCTTATAATATTTTTAACCTTAAAAACCGCTGACATTAACTCGTCCTCCGATCTGATATCATTTCGCCGCCGATTTCTGAATAAACCTTTACTCTTCCAGCCATAACATCCTCTTTAGCCTCATCTGCTTCATACATACTGATAAGCTGTTTGAGATCCTTGTTATATTGGATAAGACCCGGCTTAGCAAGAGTATATTTTACATTATATACTATAAAAGCATAAACATAGAATATTATCATGACAATAACACAATACTTAACAAGTTCCTTGCCAATTGTGAAATAATCCAGCGAATTAAGATCATTCATGAGCTCTTCAAGGTGCATGAGTACATAAATGGCAATAACAATCCAGTAGCAAAGTGCTGATACTATCAGAGTTTTCAGACATCCGTACTTAACATAGTCTTCTTTATAATATTTGCTAAGTGACAGTTCACCATGTTCCTGATTCTTCTCATAGATGGTGATTCTGGTCATCAGTTTTATTTTTTCTTCATCAAGCATAGATTAGCTCCTGAGTTAATAATCTGATTCATTGTAACAAAAAACATTCAGAAAATCTGTGCTTCGCACATCATTTTCTTCAAAAAGCACTACCCCTTATCATATGCTATTCTGGCATAAAAATCAAGGGTAATGCCTTAATCAACGATATTAAAAACTAATAAATCCGTCTATATTTTTTATTCAGCAGTATAGTTATCAATCAGTTCAAGACTGTGTTCTTTAATCTGTTTCTGGCATAATGCAACGAAGCCATCTAATGGAACACCGTTCATCTGCTTGTTTCCTCTGACATTAACTGAAACCGTCTTATCTGATGCTTCCTTATCACCAAGTACAAGGATATATGGCTCCTTATATTTCTTGAAGCCCTTTATCTTTGTCTTCATATTTTCATCTGAATAATCAGCTTCTACTCTGATTCCAGCAGCTCTGAGTGTCTTCTCCACTTCTTTTGCATACTCATTATGTTCAGGTCTGATTGGAACTATTCCAACCTGATAAGGTGACATCCAGAATGGGAATACACCCTTAAAGTTCTCAATAAGGATACCTATGAATCTTTCAAATGAGCCAAAGATTGCTCTATGGATCATAACTGGTCTCTTCTGTGAGCCATCTGCTGCTACATATCTGAGATCGAAATTGAGAGGAAGCTGGAAATCGAGCTGAATCGTACCCATCTGCCACTCACGGCCGATGCAGTCCTTCATCTTAAGGTCGATCTTAGGACCATAAAATGCACCGTCACCTTCATTTATCTCATAGTTTCCTTCACCATATTTCTTATCAAGAATTCTCTTAAGTGAATCCTCAGCTGCATCCCAGAGTTCAGGATCTCCCATGAAATCATCTGGTCTTGTTGAAAGTTCAGCAGCATATGTAAGTCCAAATGTCTCATAGATATATTTTGCAATATCCATGATATCTCCGATTTCGTCTTCAATCATATCTTCTGTAAGGAAAGTATGATCATCATCCTGATGGAACATCTGAACACGGAAAAGACCATTCAGCTCACCACTCTTCTCTCTACGATGAATAACCTGAGTCTCGCTGTAACGAATCGGAAGTTCCTTGTAGCTGTGAAGACCATTCTTATAAACATTTATTGCATTAGGACAGTTCATAGGTTTGATTGCATACTGAACATCTGTATCAATAACCTCTTCATCTGTCTTCTCATCTACATTAGCTGTTGTTACCAGGAACATATTTTCTTTATAGTGTCCCCAGTGACCTGATGTCTCCCAAAGCTTCTTATGATTAATTACAGGAGCAAGAATCTCCTGATAACCATGTTCTTCATGAAGATCTCTCCAGAAGTTCAGGATTGCATTGTACATCTTGAAACCACGTGGAAGCCAGTAAGGCATACCTGGTGCACTCTCATCAAACATGAAGAGTTCCTGCTCAGGGCCGATCTTCTTGTGGTCACGTTCCATAGCTTCCTTTACAAAATCAAGATGCTCTTTAAGCTCCTGCTTTGAAGGGAATGCATACATATAGATACGCTGAAGCTGATCATTATGCTCGTCACCTCTCCAGTATGAACCAGATGCTGACTTAACCTTGAATGCAGTATTCATCAGTTCCTGAGAGTTGCTGATATGTGGTCCTCTACAGAGATCCACAAAATCATCTCCTGTATAATATACAGTAATCTTCTCGCCCTCCGGAAGATCATTGATAAGTTCTTCCTTATATTTCTGACCTTTAAATATTTCAAGAGCCTCGTCCTTTGAAACCTCTTTACATACCCAGTCCTCGCGGCGCTTAAGGATTTCACGCATCTTATCTTCAATTGTCTTATAATCATCAGTTGTAATATTTCTCGGAAGCATAAAATCATAATAGAAACCGTCATCAATCTGTGGTCCGATTGCTATCTGAACATTTTCCTTTCCAAACATTTCCATAACAGCCTTAGCCATTACGTGTGCAAGAGAATGTCTGTAAACGCTTAGAAAATATTCTCTTTTTTCATCCTTGTTCTCACTCATTTTTTTGTCCTCCTCTGTCTTAGACAATCTGCACTTTAATAAATTAACAGATGTCTTCATCAACATTTCATCATTTTTAAATTTAAAAAAATTCCCTTACACTGCAAATCACAGTGCAAGGGACGTAATATCACGCGGTTCCACCCTAATTGTCATGTCCTGCTTATATTCATAATGCGGATGTCAAAAGTACCTTTTGACACCATATGACATAACCTCTTAAATGATTATAACGGAATCACCGTACTTTTTTCATGTTCATATGTCATTTCAACTAAAATGAATTAACATATCTCACTATTCAAAGTCCCTCGGAGTTAGTATTCAGATATTACTAACTATTCCAGAATGCTCTCAGCCACCACATTCCTCTCTGTCAAATAGTATAAAGATATACTTAAAGTATATTGTAATATCCTACTGATCTCTTCAGCGGTTTAAGTTTATTTCCTTTACAAAAAGCTATAAAGTCATATCTTAAGGACATATTCTAACATCTGACTAAAACTATGTAAAGAGTTTTATTATGACATAAGTGTCAAAAGGTACTTTTAACACCCACATCTTATTATTGTTTAAAGCCTTTTCTTCTTTTTCTGCTGTCCCGCAGTAAGTGCTACCACCTGACTTCTTGGCAGAAGCCTGGTTCCAAATACAGCAGCCTTCATTCTTAAAGTAGGAACTATTATAACCTTCCTATGTTTAAACATCTGGTCAAGTGCATAGCTCACACATTTTTTAGGACTTATACCCTTAAGTGCGAATTCCACATCTGCCACATCATTAAATTCAGTATCAACAGGTCCCGGACATAAAGCCCCAATATAAGTTTCACTCTGCTGTTCCTTCAGTTCTCTGGCAAGCGCCTGCGTAAGACTTGTAACATATGCCTTTGTTGCATAATAGGTTGCCATATAAGGGCCACCTGGAAAAAGCCCTGCAGATGATGCAACATTTAAAACATATCCACCACTGACACGCGACTTCAACTTCTGCAGCATCATTTTCGTAAACAGATGCACCGCCCTGATGTTAACATCTATCATATCGATATCCTTATTGATATCCGTCTGATAGAATATACCACAATCTCCAAAGCCTGCATTATTGATAAACACCTCAACATCCAGGTCCTGGATTTCATCCATTACTCCTACGCATTCCTTGAGTTCTCGAAGATCTGCTTCGATAACGATACTTTCAGTTTTCAGAATTTTCTGAACCTGTTCCAGTTTATTTCTTCGCCTCGCCACCAGAACCACTTTGTATCCCATATTGGACAACTGTTTTGCAAATTCAAAGCCAAGTCCACTACTAGCTCCGGTTACTACGGCATATTTATCATTCATTCAAGAATCCTCTTTCCTGATACTAAGCACTTTTTTAGAATAGTTACCTGTCTCATATCTTCCTATTCTTCTTCACCTGATGTATCTTTATCAAGATATGTAGCAGAAATATCTGAAATAGTTCCATCATCTAACATCTTCTGAATTGAATCATTTATCTGATTAAGAAGCTCTGTATTCCCCTTCTTTACTGCAATACCATATTCTTCTGCCTCAAATGCAGATGGATCTTCAACTATCTTAAGCCCTGCATTGTCAGCAACATATTTCTTAGCAGTTGCTGAATCAATAACTACTACGTCACATTTGCCATTAACCAGCTCAAGGATGGTCTCTGAACCCTTCTTGAAAGTCTGATATTCAAAGCCCATATCCTGTACACAGATTTCACCTGTATATCCCTGAACTACAACAATCTTCTTATCCTTCATGTCAGCAGCTGTCTTAATGTCGCTGTCTTCCTTAACTATCATAACCTGAGTAGCAGTATAGTAAGGCTTCGAAAAATCAACTGCTTCCTTTCTTTCATCAGTAATAGTCATTCCTGCGATAACAGCATCAACCTGACCATTCTGAAGTGCAAGAAGAAGTGAATCAAACTCCATATTATTAATTTCTGCTTCTTTTCCAATATCCTTAGAGATTTTATCAGCTATTGCTATATCAATTCCATCATACTCGCCAATGGTACCTGTTCCTGCAACGTATTCAAATGGTGGAAACTCTGCATTAGTACCAAAAACAATTTTGTTACTATCATTTTTCTTTCCACCACAACCTGTAAGCGATGCTACAAGCATAGCTGATGCAAGTAAAGTTACTGCTATTTTCTTAATTCTCCTCATTTTTTAGCCTCTCCTCTTAATATATTGCCATATTGATGGCTTAAATCAGATATTATTATCCGATTATTTATAAAATAATATCTCGCTTTATAGCACCTTACTAAGAAAGCTTCTGGTTCTGTCATTCTGCGGACTGTCAAATATATCCATTGGTGAACCCTTTTCGATTATCTGACCTTCATCCATGAAAAGAATTCTAGTCGCAACCTCTCTTGCAAATCCCATTTCATGAGTTACTACAACCATCGTCATTCCGCTTTTGGCAAGATTCTTCATAACATCCAAAACCTCACCAACCATTTCAGGATCAAGCGCAGAAGTCGGTTCATCAAAGAGCATTATTTCCGGCTCCATTGCAAGGGATCTGGCAATTGCAATACGCTGCTGCTGTCCACCCGATAACTGTTTTGGATAAACATCTGCTTTATCCTCAAGCCCAACTATTTTAAGAAGCTCCATAGCTTTTTTATCTGCCTCAGCAGGAGTCATTTTCTTAAGTTTAACTGGAGCAAGCGTTATATTTTTCTTAACAGTCAGATGTGGAAACAGATTAAAATGCTGAAAAACCATTCCCATCTTCTCTCTGACATGATTTTTATTCACTTTGTTTGTATTAATCTGCTCATTATCAACCCATATTTCTCCGGAATCTGGTTTTTCTAATAGATTAAGGCATCTTAAAAATGTGCTTTTTCCTGAACCGGATGGTCCGATCACAACTACAACCTCGCCATCATTTATCTCTTCTTCGATTCCCTTCAGAACTTCAGTTCCATTAAAGCTTTTATGAAGATCTTTTACTGCAATCATTCGACCATTTAACCTCCTAACGGACATCTGATTTTCTGAGTTTCTTTTCAATAACTCCAAGAGAAAGTGTCAGTCCCTTGATAATAACAAAATAAATAATAGCAGTTGCTATAAGTGGCATAAATGCCTCATAAGTAGCACTCTTAATAAAGTCACCGGCCTTCTGAATATCTACAAGACCAACATAACCGACTATTGCAGTTTCCTTAATAAGTGTAATAAACTCATTACACATTGCAGGAAATATGTTTTTTATCGCTTGAGGAAGAATAATAAAATTCATGGTCTGGCTCTTGCTCAGTCCCAATGAACGTCCTGCCTCAGTCTGTCCCTTATCAATAGACAGAATGCCCGCTCTAATAATTTCAGATACATAAGCACCTGAATTAATAGAAAATGCAATCGCTGCAATTATCCATTTAGGCCAGTCTACTGTTGCAAATACAACAAAATAAATAATCATAAGCTGCGTTACAGATGGAGTTCCTCTGATAATATCCGTATAGACCTTACCAATTAAATTCAGTCCTTTTTTCTTAGACAGATTCATCAGTGCAATGAAAAAACCAATAAGAAGTCCCATCGCAGCCGCAAGAAGAGAAACCTTAACAGTTACTCCAATACCACTAAGGAGAAGTTTATATCTATCTTCCTTTATAAAACATTTTTCAAACAGATCCGCCATTTCGCCGAACCAGCCACTTGATAAAACCATAATATTATATTCCTTATATTAAATATCAGTTATGAATAGTATCCATGATTACACAAATACTGTTCAAAGTCAAGCATTTAGCGAACGCTCTTAGGTTCGCATTACTGCAGTACTCCATCATCAGTAAAATGATATGCCTTGCCTTCTATAATCTTGTCTCCTGTCACCATAGCTCCGCTTTTCTCAAGGAAATACCATTTACCTCCAAGATTCAGCCAGCCTGTTTTCATTTTACCATCCACATCAAAGTAATAATGCTGGTCACTGATACGTTGCCATGCGCCTCTCACAGCCACTCCAGCTTTGAAATAATACCAGGAGCCCTGATAATTCATCCAGCCTGTATGAGCTTCTCCATCAGCTTTAAAATAGTAAATGTCATCACCACTGAAATACCAGCCCACTATCATTGAACCCTTCGGTCTGTTCATATAGGTTTTATCCAGCAGATATACCTTTTTGCCTTTTTTCGTGGTCCAGCCGGTTTTCATTATTCCTGACTCATTAAATTCGTACCAGTATCCCCTTATTTTATTCCAGCCTGTCTTATTGGTTCCGTCTTTATTCACAAACACCCATTCGTATTCATTATACTGCGTGTACCATTTAGACCACTGGTTTATTCCTTTTTTCTGCGTCCACATAATGGCGCTGTCTTCTACATTGAGCCATGTATCAGCAACTATTTTTTTCTCATCAGTAGTAGTCACCACTGTATTAATTGTTTTATCATCAGCATGTGAAATGAAATTCTCAGTTTTTATTTCAGTTTCTCTTTTTAATACAACATCCTGATCAGCTAATATAACACCCGCCATTATAGACGACTTATCTGTCATCTCCTGAACAATAGAATCACTGCTCTGATCCATAGTTCTGTAAAGATACGCACCTTTAGATTTGAGATAACCATAAAACGGGCTATAATCAGCCATATTGGAGTTGCAGGTACTGACAATAGCTATTTTCGCATTAAATCTATCCAGAAGCTCTCTGCTTGTCGAACGAAAATATCCATGATGACCAACCTTTATTACATTTATTCTGCCATGCTGTTTTACGATTGCCTTGGCAATTTTCTGTTCGGTATTATTATAGACATCAATATCTGCAAGCAATACTGTCTTTACACCATTTTTCTCAACATATGTCACGATAGAATTAGCATTTTCATCAGTGTTCGAACGACGATATAGATTGTAAAGAGAGATATTAAAATCACCAAACTTAAAGCATATCTCATCATCCAATTTGCTTGATACATGAGTTTTCTTTTTAGCTCCAAGCTTTTTCAATGATTTATTTGAAGGGTTATTGACCTTCAAAATGTTAGTTCTTTGCATTGCACCCATAGCGTCATTATAATACGCCTTATTGTTGTACATTTCCTCTTCTCTACTATTATCTATATATCCCTTTACTATATACGTTGTATTTTCATCAATAATACTTGCATATGAATATTCAGATAACTCTTCTCTTGGATATTCTTTCTGTTCCTCTTCTCCAGACTCATAAGAAATATAATCTACTTTATCTGTAATAATAGTATGTGTCTCATCAAGGAAGGAATAAGCGATTTCGGGAAATCCTCCATTATGATCTGAATGTGAGTGTGTAGAAAGCACAAAATCCAGATGCGTAACACCTAATGCATTCAGATACTTAAGCACTTGTTTTCCCGAAGCGGTGTTAGCTATCTTTATTCCATACTGTATATCGTCACTTTTATTTGATGAATCGATAAGCCCAAAATGACCATTGCTTTCTATAACTATGGCATCACTACTCTGAGTTGTATGACCATTTAGCTTAATATAATGTATTCTGTCGTCATCTCTTGTAAGTTCATAGCTGTCATGCTGACTGGATTCAGATACCTTCTTTGGGGAAGAAGAATTCTTACTGGTTGATTTATTCTTTCCAGATTTTGCCCCTGAGTTTACAGTCCCCGCTTCATTCTGAGAATCATTTTTATCAGACATATCTGTAATATCATTTCCATTTTCAGATAACGTCATTCCAACTTCATCCTCAGGACTGTAGGAATCAGATTCTCCACTATCCTCATACCTATGTGATGCATCAGGATTATAGTATAAAATGCCCTTTCCCTTGGCCTGTACATTTATATTATATGAAGAAAAAACAGCTGCAAAAAAAATAAATATAGCTAATACACGTGTAGTAAATAATTTGAGTTTCACTTGCATATGCTCCTTTTAGGTTGTAAAGTAATATTACTATTCATACTTTTTAAACTTTAAAATCAAATATAATTAACACAAAAACAACTTATAAAATAGCATAATACCGATAAAACAACAAGGAAAAACCTTGATAAAATTGAAAGGGACACATATATGAAGGTAGTTTTTGTAATGGATTCAATGAAGGGTTCCCTCTCTTCAATTGATTTTGGAAATGCAGCTGCTGAAGGGCTTAAGAGAGCCATTCCAGATGCTGAATACGAAGTAAAACCATTGGCAGATGGAGGCGAAGGCACTGTAAATGCACTCACCATGGGCATGGGAGGAAGTTTCGAAAATATCGAAGTAACAGGTCCTCTTGGAACTAAAATCCTTGCGACCTATGGAATAGCTGACCTGACTGACGAATCTGAAACAATACATAAAACGGCTATTATAGAAATATCCGCAGCAGCCGGGCTCACTCTTATTCCTGAGATCGATCGTGATCCACATAAAACCACCACTTATGGTGTTGGAGAAATGATAAATGATGCAATCCACAAAGGCTGTCGCAACTTCATAATAGGTCTCGGAGGAAGTGCAACAAATGATGTTGGAATTGGAATGCTTCAGGCACTTGGAGTACGTTTCTTTGATTCAGCTGGTAATCTTATCACCGGTGACAACGGTTATCTGACCGGAGCAGATCTCGAATTCATAGATTCTATCTCACCAGGTAACATCAACCACGACCTCTATGACTGTACTTTCAAGATTGCCTGTGATGTTCAGAATCCTCTATGCGGTGAAAATGGAGCAAGCAATGTATTTGGTCCTCAGAAGGGTCTTTTCAACTCTGAGATACCAATCATGGATAAATGGATGTTACACTTCAGCCAAATGGTCTCAGATACGCTTGATTATGAAATCAATCCTGACTTTCCAGGCTGTGGAGCTGCTGGTGGACTTGGATTTGCCTTCAAATACTTTCTTGATGGACAGCTTGAGGCTGGAAATAAAATAGTGATTCAGGAAACAAATCTAAAAAAATATATCAGTGAAGCAGACATAGTCGTAACAGGTGAGGGAAAGCTTGATGAACAGACTATGATGGGTAAAGCGCCAATAGGAATCGCCCATATAGCTAAGGTATTTGGAAAACCAGTTATCGCACTTGTCGGTTCAGTATCAGCCGGCTTCGATGGAGATGACCTTCCAGACGTCGATGCATATTTTCCAATAGTCAGGCGGCCATCCACTCTTGAAGAATCTATGGATAGCGCCACAGCCCGTATCAACGCCGCTGCCACCGCCGAGCAGGTCTTCAAGCTCATCTCCCACTT
>JAILEL010000321.1 GCA_024687845.1 Eubacterium sp. | reverse complement strand
TAATAATTCTTCGAATAATAATGTTGATTATCATAATATTACATTTGACCAATCTGATGATTAAAGGGTAAAAATATAATTATGAGAAATATGTTCCAAAACAAAATAATTCTTGGACCAATGGCAGGCGTGACAGACCTGCCTTTTCGTATTTTATGTAAGGAGCAGGGGGCAGACATAATGGTGACCGAAATGGTGTCTGCAAAGGGCCTTTACTACGGAAGTCCAAAGACAGATATTCTGCTGAAAACAGATCAGCGGGAAAAACCTGTGGGAATCCAGCTTTTTGGTAGTGAGCCAGATATTATGGCCGAGGAAGCAGCAAAGATTTTGGGTGTTTGGAAGGAACCAGAGGATTCAACAGAAATCCAGTCAAATGTAACCTATAAAAATAAAAAAAAGAGAGCTGATTCGGAACCGCGGGATTTTGATTTTATCGATATAAATATGGGGTGCCCTGTGCCTAAAATCGTAAATAATGGTGAGGGCTCAGCGCTTATGAAGAATCCTGAATTGGTTGAGAAGATAGTTCGTTCTATTGTTGAAGCGGTAAATGTATCAGGAAGTGACAGAATTATCCCTGTCACAGTGAAGATTCGTGCTGGCTTTACAGCTGATACCATAAATGCTCCTGAGGTGGCTCAGGCTGCTGAAAGAGGTGGAGCGGCTGCAGTTGCAGTACATGCCAGAACCCGGGAACAGTACTATAGTGGGAATGCGGATTGGTCTATAATTCGGGCAGTTAAAGAAGCAGTTTCCATTCCGGTTATTGGAAATGGAGATATCAGGAATGCTGAAGATGTACTCCGAATGAAAGAAGAGACTGGTTGTGACAGCTTTATGATTGCTAGAGCGGCTAAAGGAAATCCTTGGATATTCCGTGAAATCAAGGCAGGACTTGAAAAGGGCCTTGATGCTATCCCTCCTCGTCCGGAGCTGGAGGAGATAAGAGAAATGATGCTTAGACATATTGCGCTTATGCTGGAGGAAAAAGGCGAATATATTGGCGTAAGGGAGATGCGTAAGCATGTTGCCTGGTATACTGAAGGATTATATAATAGTGCAAAGTTGAGGCATAAGGTGTGCGAAATTGAGTACGCAGACGAACTGATAGAACTCATTTCCCATCTGGGAGAATGATATATATTTAGTGAATATACGAGGTTGTTGAAAGATAACAGTTTATATAGATAGAACTATAAGTATTCATTAGTGAAGAAGTAAAGAGGTTGAGATGAAAAAGGATAATGGTTCAAAAAAGAGAAAATCGGTAATTATTATCATGATTCTAATAGTTGTATTTCTGCTTCTTATAATTACAGCGGGGATCTTTCTACTAAAGAAGAGAAATATGGACAGGGCTGGAGGAAATGATACAACTTCAGTCAGTCAGAAAACTGACCAGAAGACGGATTCCAAGACTGATAAGAAAAAGGATTCTGACAGCATAAAGGGCGTGGAAATCGAGAAGAATGGTTCTCTTTCAGGAGTTGCTGATGAGAACACCGTTATGATATACATGGTTGCTTCCAACTTGGAAAGTGAAATGGGTGCAGCCAGTATGGATATTTCCGAAATGATCAAGAGTGGTGTTGATGTTAGCAAGACTAATGTAGTTATCTTCACTGGTGGAGCCAGTCAGTGGAAGTCTGATGTTCCAAGTGATAAGAACTATGTTTTTCGTCTTGATGGAAA
Source organism: Eubacterium sp. (assembly GCA_024687845.1). Next base: position 904 of record JAILEL010000321.1, on the reverse strand, counting down.
AGGTGGACTATATACGGACGGATCAACTTCTGATCTGGAAAATATGGGTGAGGCAGAAACTCTTCTTGGATTCCTTGATTTTTGTGGTGAGAACTACAAGGCAGATAATTATACACTGATTTTCTGGGATCATGGTGCTGGTCCTGTATATGGTTACGGTCTTGATGAAGTTTATCAGAATGATATTATGACATACACTGAAATGAGTAGTGCTATGGCAGCTTCTCCATTTTCAAGTAAGAACAAGCTTGATCTTGTGGGCTTTGATGCTTGTCTTATGGCATCTATTGAGTATGCAAATCTTTTTAGTTCATATGCCGATTACATGGTAGCTTCTCAGGAAGTTGAGCCAGGACTTGGTTGGGATTATTCATTCCTTGATGAGTATAACTCTACAAGTAAACCAACGAAGATTGCTGATAGAATTCTGGATGGATTTTCTTCTTTCTATGATGCACATGCAAGTATGATGAGTAACCCAATGTATACACTTTCCTGTATGGATCTTTCAAAGACTAAGGGAGTTACTTCTGCTGTTGATGATCTTTTTGGGGATATGTACAAGGGACTTGGAAATGGTGATTATAGCGAGATAGTCAAGGCTCGTGATAGAGCTCTTAACCTGGGGGCGACTGCATATGGTTCCAAGGGTGATGCTATCGATCAGATTGATGTAGGTTCTATGGCTGAAGAGTTTAATGGGTTATATTCTGGAACCTCTGGAAGCGTTGATAAGGCGATAGAGGACTTTATCGTAAAGCAGGCTTCGAATGTTGATGGTACCAGTGGTATATCTATTTATTTCCCATATAGTAATCAGCTTTTTTATCAATACTACGGCGATGATATGGTCGAAGAAATCTCAGTGTCTGAGAATTACACCACATTTGTTGGTGCCTTCGCA
>JAILEL010000286.1 GCA_024687845.1 Eubacterium sp. | reverse complement strand
ATTGATACTGCCAATGCATATGTAAATGAGCGGGCAGTAGGAAGAGGTATGAAGGACAGCGGAGTAAAGAGGGAAGAAATCTTTCTCTCCACAAAGCTCTGGCCCAGTGAATATGAGAATCCGAATGCTGTGGATGAAACTTTGGAGCGCCTTGGGGTTGACTACATAGACCTTCTGTATATCCATCAGCCTGCAGGCAACTGGCTTGAAGGATACAGACAGCTTGAGAAGGCTTATAAGGAAGGCAAAGCAAAGAGCATCGGTATCTCAAATTTTGAAGGAAAGTATATCGAGGAGCTTGAAACGAAGTGGGAGATCGCACCCCAGTTTATCCAGGTAGAGGCGCATCCATATTTTACCCAGAAGGAACTGAGAAAAACTCTCGATAAGTATGACATAAAGCTTATGAGCTGGTATCCCTTGGGTCACGGGGACAAGAGCCTTATTAACGAGCCGATATTTGCCGAACTTGGAAAGAAGTACGGAAAGTCTTCAGCACAGATCATCCTCCGCTGGCATACACAGATGGGATTTGTGGTGATCCCTGGCAGTAAAACGAAAGATCATATCAAAGATAATCTCAATATTCTTGATTTTAAGCTTACGGACGAAGAGATGGCTAAGATTTCGGAGCTCGATAAAAATGAGAGATATTATCATAGGACAGATGAACAGCTTGTCCAGTTTGCAGGCTGGAAACCTGATTTTGAAAAGGGTTGAGACCATAACACTTAAGTGCCGAAATGATATGGCCAATGTCATAGTGGATCAGTTTGGTAAAGATGTGATGATGATTCCGGTTGATGAAGTGCAAAGTAATTAAATAAGTATCCAAACGCTATAAGTACAAAGAAATTATTTTACTTGTAGCGTTTTTATTTTATTGTTTATCCTAATGTGGTAGACTCTGATATATGAAAATATTTATTTAACGGAGGTTGTTATGGGAAAAGAAATAGTAACCTCGCATTAAACTAATTGTATGGAGAATATAAATATAAAATGTCGAATCAGGAGGTGATTTTTATGATGATATCTCCAGAAATGTATGTGGAAGAGCATAAGAATGACTCAATCTGGGGTGTAACAGAAGAAGATTAGTAAAATGGAAATTAGAAAGTGAGATGTTTTGAAATGGGTATAAAAGCAGATAAAGCAGTAAATAATCATAAGAGTTTTCATACATGTTCCGGTTCTGTCCTGGAGGCATTTGCAGATGTAATAGGAATAAGTGAGGCGGAAGCTAAGTCCATATCTATACCTTTTGCCGGTGGCAGAATGGGGAAGTGTGGTGCTGTACTTTCAGCTGAATATGTTTTAGAACAGAAGTATGGAGCTGAAGCAACGAAGAAGATAGAAGAGTTTGAAGAAAAGTTCAAGGCTGCCGATAAGGGATCAGTGATGTGTTCAGACTTAAGAGGTAAAGTACCGGGTTCTTGCAGGGCTTGTGTTACTGATGCTGCGAGGATACTTGAGGAAATGGTAAATGAGTCATAGTAAATTTGTTAGGAGATTGATATGAGTTTAAAAAATATAAGTAAATATATGAGTCTAATCCTCAGACATAAGCCTGAGACCATTGGCATTTCGCTTGATGAACATGGTTGGGCCAATGTCGATGAACTTATAGAGGGTATTGCTAAGACTCATCAGTTTGATATGGATATGCTTGAAGAAATAGTAAGAACTGATGAGAAACAGAGATATTCGTTTAATGAAGATAAAACAAAGATAAGAGCTAATCAGGGACATTCAGTTCAGGTAGATGTAGAACTAGAGGAGGCAGAGCCGCCTGAAGAGTTGTGGCATGGTACTGGAGAAAAGTTTGTAGCAGCTATAGATGAACTGGGACTTATTCCTAAGTCCAGGCTGTATGTACATTTGTCAAAGGATGCAGAAACGGCTAAGAAGGTTGGATCGAGACATGGTAGGCCGGTCCTGTACATCGTAAGTTCAGGCCAGATGCATAGAGATGGATTCAAGTTTTATCTTTCGAAGAATGGTGTCTGGTTAACTAAGAAAGTTCCGGTAAAGTATTTAAAGAAGACTGATGAAGGCGAGGACTAAGTAATGTTTGAAAGAATAGAATATATCGTAGAAAGAATAGATGGAGATTATGCATACTTAAAGAATGATTCGGCTCCGGAAGAAGAACTGAAATGTGTTGCCAGAGCTTTGCTACCGGCTGAGGTTAATGAAGGAACAAGACTGGCTTATGAAATGTTTCAGTATAGTGCTATTTAATTCCATTGATTTCATTAAGGATTATGTTAAAATCAGTACATAATGAAATTGTGAAATCAATCAATATATGAAACGGAGGCTTATTATGGAAAGAAAAATAGTAGACAGTGTTGAAACATTGGAAGAGGCTCTGGCACGGGTAAGATCGGCGCAAAAAAAGTACGCCACATATACTCAGGAGCAGGTGGATAAGATTTTCAAGGCTGCGGCCATAGCAGCTAATATGGCACGTATCCCTCTTGCCAAAATGGCAGTAGAGGAAACGGGTATGGGCATAGTAGAAGATAAGGTAATCAAGAATAATTATGCGGCTGAATATATTTATAACGCATACAAGGATGTTAAAACCTGCGGAGTTATTGAAGAAGATAAAGCATTCGGAACCAAAAAGATAGCTGAGCCTATTGGCGTGATTGCAGCGGTTATCCCTACGACAAATCCAACATCAACTGCTATATTTAAAACACTTATAGCTCTTAAGACCAGAAATGCCATCATCATTTCTCCTCATCCAAGAGCAAAAAAATCTACTATAGAGGCTGCCAAGATAGTACTTGATGCAGCTGTAAAAGCCGGAGCTCCCGAGGAAATAATAGAGTGGATTGACGCTCCGAGTCTGGATATGACAAATATTGTAATGAAGGAAGCAGATATAATCCTGGCCACAGGTGGTCCTGGAATGGTAAAAGCTGCATATTCAAGTGGCAAGCCAGCACTTGGAGTAGGAGCTGGAAATACACCTGCGATTATCGATGAATCAGCAGATATCATACTTGCTGTAAATTCCATAATTCACTCAAAAACATTTGACAACGGCATGATCTGTGCTTCTGAACAGTCCGTTATCGTACATAAAAAAGTATATGATGAGGTACGCAAAGAATTTGCACGTAGAGGCTGTTATTTCTTAAAGAGTGACGAGATAGATAAAGTAAGAAAAACAATACTGATAAATGGTGCTCTCAACGCAAAGATAGTAGGTCAGCCTGCTTATAAGATAGCTGAGCTAGCCGGAGTGACGATTCCCAAGGGTTCCAAGGTACTTATAGGTGAGGTTGAAAGTGTAGACATTTCAGAAGAATTTGCTCATGAGAAGCTTTCACCTGTACTCGCTATGTATAAAGCAAAGGATTTAGATGACGCATTTGAAAAGGCAGAACATCTGATAGCCGACGGTGGATATGGTCACACATCCTCCATATATATCAACACTACGAACGGTCAGGAGAAGCTCGAAGAATTTGAAGCACGAATGAAGACATGCCGTATCCTGATAAATACACCTTCATCACAGGGTGGTATTGGCGACCTTTACAACTTCAAGCTCGCTCCTTCACTTACTCTGGGATGTGGTTCATGGGGAGGAAACAGTGTATCTGAAAATGTTGGAGTAAAGCACCTTATAAATATAAAAACTGTAGCTGAAAGAAGGGAAAATATGTTGTGGTTCAGAACACCTGAGAAGGTATATATCAAGAAGGGATGCCTTCCTGTTGCGCTCGATGAATTGAAGACCGTAATGGGAAAGAAGAGAGCATTTATTGTAACAGACAGTTTCCTGTATAATAACGGATATACAAAACCTATATCAGATAAACTTGATGAGATGGGAATAGTTCATGAATCATTCTTTGATGTTGAGCCCGATCCGACACTTGCATGTGCAAAGGCTGGAGCAGAGCTGATGCGTTCATTTAAGCCTGATTGCATTATAGCACTTGGTGGTGGTTCAGCTATGGACGCAGCAAAGATTATGTGGGTTCTGTATGAGCATCCTGAAGCAGACTTTATGGATATGGCTATGAGATTTATGGATATCCGTAAGCGTGTATATACTTTCCCGAAGATGGGTGAGAAGGCATATTTTATAGCAATTCCTACATCAGCAGGAACAGGTTCTGAAGTGACACCTTTTGCAGTAATAACCGACGAGCAGACAGGTGTGAAATACCCATTGGCAGATTATGAACTTTTACCTAATATGGCTATCATTGATACAGACTTCCATATGTCTGCACCTAAAGGACTGACGGCAGCATCTGGAATTGACGCAGTATCACATGCACTTGAAGCTATAGCTTCGATAATGGCTACAGATTATACCGACGGATTGGCAGTTAAGGCTTTGCAAACCATTTTCAAATATCTGCCTAGAGCTTATGACAATGGATCGAATGATGTTGAGGCACGTGAAAAGATGGCAAATGCTGCCACTATGGCAGGTATGGCTTTCGCTAATGCTTTCCTTGGAGTATGCCATTCCATGGCTCACAAGCTTGGCTCGTTCCACCATATCCCTCATGGTGTGGCAAATGCATTGATGCTTGAAGAGGTTTTAAGGTTCAATGCTGCGGAAGCACCTGTAAAGATGGGTACATTCAGTCAGTATGATCATCCTCATACATTGGAAAGATATGCAATGGTTGCAGATGAGTTAAAGCTGGGTGGAAAGAATGATGAAGAAAAACTCGAAAAACTGATCGAGGCTGTAAACGATCTGAAGGCAAGAGTAGGAATAAAACCGACTATTAAAGATTATGTACCGGATGAAAAGGATTTCCTTGACCGTCTTGATGCCATGACTGAGCAGGCATTTGATGATCAGTGTACGGGCTCAAATCCTCGTTATCCTCTTATGAGCGAGATTAAGCAGATGTACCTGAATGCATACTATGGAGAGAAGCATTTTGAAGAGCCTGATATGCCTGATGCAAATATCGGTGACAAAGTGGATGATGGACATAATACCAAAAAGTCAAATCGTAGAGCAAAAAGTGGTGTTAAGAAAAACTAAGGGAGGGATAATAAGATGGAACTAAACAGAATCATAGCTGAGAGAAAGAATAAAACAATATACTGCGATGAAAACAAGGTATACAAGGTATTTGATCAGTCTTATTCAAAGGCAGATGTATTAAATGAAGCTTTAAATCAGGCGAGAATAGAAGGAACGGGTCTCAATATTCCGAAAGTACTGGAAGTTACCATGATAGACGGAAAATGGACGATTGTTTCAGATTATATCAAAGGAAAAACACTTGCTGCTCTTATGAAGGAAAATCCCGGTAAAAAGGATGAATATTTGAACCAGTTTGTGGATCTCCAGCTCACTATGCATTCAAAAGTCTGCCCTGGTCTCAATAAACTGAGAGACAAAATGAAACGCAAGATCGGTGAGACTGATCTGTCTGCTACAGTATGTTATGACCTGCAAACCAGACTTGAATCCATGCCGAAGCACATCAAGGTATGTCACGGAGATTTTAAACCTTCCAATATCATCATTAAAGATGATGGGACACCGTATATACTGGATTGGTCACATGCAACTCAGGGAAATGCTTCAGCGGATGTAGCTCGTACATATCTGCTTTTCTGTCTGGATGGAGATATCGATGGAGCTAAAAAGTACCTGGATCTTTTCTGCAAGAAGAGCAATACTGAAAAGCAGTATGTTCAGAAATGGATGCCTATAGTTGCGGCATCACAGACGGTAAAAGGTAACGCTCAGGAACGCGAATTCCTGAATTCCTGGATAGATGTAGTAGATTATGAATAAATACAGAAACTGCAATTCCAAATATATGACTAAAGTAATATCGTAAAGGTATCTTTTTTCACTACAAAAGAATATTAGCAATAAATTTAATGATTGTATCAGATGGTGATATGCCGTTGATACAATCATTTTTTATAACAGAGTAAATGGATTTAAACAAGATGATTTCTAAAGTAGGATCAGTAATCGTAATAGTGACAGTATTTTTATTTGCTATATTTCTGATAATCAATTATTCTATAGGTGGCTATTTTGTATGCATTATTCTTCCGTAATTAGTACTTTTGCAAATTATTATGGGTGGAATATTGCCGGAGCTATTGAAATGGGATGAGAATATTGAGAATAAATCTAGGAGGGACATAAAAAATGTCAGCAGAAAAAGTAAGAATATATTTAAGAGACAAGGGCTTAGAGTCACATATTATGGTTCATGAAGGGACAATAGATACTGTGGAACATGCAGCAGAGCAGATTGGGTGTTTAGAAGCAGAAATAGCTAAGACCTTATCATTTATTGTGGATGATAAACCAGTAATTGTTGTAATGGCAGGAGATGGCAGGGTTAACAGTTCCAAATTCAAAGGACAGTTTCATACTAAGCCACACATGGTTCCGAGAGAGATAGTAAATGAAGTTATAGGACATGAACCAGGTGGGGTGTGTCCTTTTTCAGTAAAAGAAGGTATACCTGTTTGGCTGGATGTTTCAATGAAGAGATTTGAGGTTGTTCATCCTGCAGCAGGCGATGAATTTACCTCTGTAGCTCTGACTCTTGATGAGCTGGAAGTTGCATCAAACGCAGAAGGCTGGTGTGATGTCTGCAAAGGATGGGAAGAGGAGTAGCAGGCAAATGATAAAACCAATTGTAAAAGATACATTTTTCTTAAGTCAGAAATCGGAGCATTCTACTGCTAAGGATACTGATGTAATAAAAGATCTTCAGGATACACTTCTCGCCAATAAATCAGACTGTGTAGGTATGGCAGCGAACATGATCGGTTATAAGAAAAGAACTATCATAGTTTCTATGGGCTTTATGAATCTAATAATGAATAATCCTGTGATTGTATCAAAGTCTGGAGAATATGAGGCTGAAGAAGGATGTCTTTCTCTTATTGGTACAAGAAAGACAACAAGGTATAATGAGATAGAAGTAGAGTATGAAGATATTAATTTTAAGAAGCAAATGCAGAAGTTTACAGGATTCACTGCTCAAATAGTGCAGCATGAAGTGGATCACCTTGAAGGAATTATCATATAGTAGTATTTGGGGATTATGCTATGAATAAGAAAACAGGGTTGGGAACAGCGTTTTTGTGTGTGGTAATCATTGCAGTGATGGGTGTCGTCTTCTTCTATCTGAAGGACTGCGAACTGTATATCGGCGGAGTGATACTCAGAAATGTACATACCATGGTAGGTATCTTATTTGAAATATTTATGTTCATTATAGTCATCATAGTAAGCGCTAAAAACCTGAAAAAGATCAGTGATGAAAAAGAACGAAAAAAAACGAAGGGCTATATTGTTGGGATAAGCGTTTTAACGTTGTTCTTTCTGGGATTCACATTCCAGCTTATAGCAGAGTATGTGGAACAAAGCAGGAAAGCGGCAATAGCCGAAACGGATATAGGAGAAGGACAGAGTCTGCTTCTTGTGGAGAATGAAGAAAAGTTTTCCTCAGACGGAGAAAGCTTCTATGAAATTACGGTATACTGTCGGAAAGGATTAAAACTAAAAAAAATCGGAAGACAGATCGAGTATTATTTTCTCCATGACAACATGGTCCGAAACGGCCAGTACAGGGTTGAGCGAAAAGGCGATACAGTGACGGTACACTACGATTACGGAGAACTAACCAACGGTATGAAATGGAAAGATGAATATAAAGATAATCCACCGGCATACATCGATAAAGAGTACAACCTGAAGTAAAACAATAACAACAGTTACAGGGATAACAATGAGGAGTAGATAAGATGAATATACAAATATTTGGCACTAAGAAAAGTGCAGATACCAGAAAGGCTGAGAGGTTCTTTAAGGAGCGTGGTATTAAGTTTCAATTTGTAGATTTGAGAGAGAAAGGCCTAAGTAAGGGTGAGTTTAACTCAGTGAAACAGGCTGTCGGTGGACTCGACAATTTGATTGATGAAAATGCTAAGGATAAGGATACATTAGCTCTTATCAAGTATATTGCTGATGAGGACAAGGAAGAGAAAATTCTTGAAAATCAGCAGATCCTTGTGCAGCCTATTGTAAGAAATGGAAAGAAGGCTACGGTGGGATATCAGCCAGATGTATGGAAAGTATGGAAGGATGAATAACACATAAAATGCAAAATATCTTAAGGAGAATGCATGAATACAAGAAAAAATATATAAACAATCTACGGAGGCATAGATGAGTGAATATAAAGTATTAATAATAGATGATGATCTTGTTATAGCAGAGTCTACAGCAGAGTATTTCAATCTCTTCGATGTGAAAACAGCATATGTTACTAGCTATGATGACGCAGTGGATTTTCTTAATTCAAATACTGTATCGCTTCTGCTTATGGATATAAATCTTGGTGATAAATCCGGATTTGATCTATGTAAAAAAGTGAGAGAGCAGTATGACATGCCTATTCTTTTTATTAGTGCAAGAACAAGTGATGATGATGTTCTTATTGCCCTGAAGATAGGTGGAGATGATTATATCAAGAAACCATATACATTAAGTGTTCTACTGGCGAAGGTTCAGGCAATTCTTACCAGATATGAAAAAGCAAAAGAGGATGCAATAAAGGTCGCACAGCAGTTGGATTCTGCTAGTGGACATTCTATAGCGAAAGATTCTTCGGGAAATGATATTACCTCATATACGCTTTCAGAAAATGTGCAGCTTGATACCAATACACACAAATTAGTGGTGGATGGTAATCAGGTCGGGCTAAAAGCAATGGAGTATAAGCTTATGCTCTACCTTGTTCAGAATTCGGGAAGAGTTGTAACAAAGGATGAGCTTTTAAAAAATGTATGGGATGATGAGTTCGTAGGTGAAGGAACTCTTGCAGTCCATATAAGACATTTGAGGGAAAAGATTGAAAAGGATCCTAAGAATCCCAATATTATAAAAACAATCTGGGGAGTGGGATATATTTTAGAAGTATAATCCCCAAAATATAATGAGGTTGGTATGAAAAACTACTATAGAATAATTGTTTTTTTGGCAGTGATGTTTCTACTGGGAATAGGTTTAATGTTATATATAACTCGTGAAGGAAACGGCAAAGAATTTAATAAAGAGGCAGTATCTCTTGATCTGAATGATATAGCTAAAACGGCTTCTGATAACTGGGGAAAATTTGATACATTTGACAATCTGAAGTACAGTATTGATTTTATTATCCTGGATAATAATAACAGGGTAATGTATGATTCTAAGGATAAGATGGCAGTAAATAGTATCAGTGATAAGCTGAATGTCGCTGAAGCAATTAATTCAAAACAATCTTATATGTATGTGCTTAAGGATAACCAGATAGTAGGAAGTGTTATAAGAACTGATGAAGGAAATGAGCAGTATAGGAGACTACGAATCAGGTTCCTTCTGGGGGCTTTCATATTCTGTGTTATTTTTCTTACAGGGGCTCTTTTTTATGGGCATTATATAAATAAAAATATAATTGTTCCCTTTGATAACATGAAGGATTTTGCCTCCAGTGTTGCTATGGGCAATCTAAATGAACCCCTTCTAATGGATAAGGAAAATCTGTTTGGTTCATTTACGGAAAGCTT
>JAILEL010000279.1 GCA_024687845.1 Eubacterium sp. | reverse complement strand
CACCTGCTCTTTATGGTCGTTAGTGACTGCTTTGGTGATCATATCAAGCCCAAGATCATGAAATGCATTATCGTCTAATTTTTTAAATTCTACTTCTTTCCCTCTTGGGTAGAGCAGACTGAACGTTTTATCACCTTTCATTTACGTACCTCCTCGTTCCGGTGTATTCAAGGATTACTAGCCGGGTTTTTGCTATTCATAATATTTTATCACACCTCAGCATTACTCACCACAGTAAAAGCACATTTCATATGATGCTTTTGTTGCGCATTTTTATTATAATATAAAGAGTGATATTATTTTGAAAAGTTACTTATTATTTTCAAAATAATATATTGGGATTGGCTTTGATCCAAAGGAAAAATAGACATGGAGAAGAAACTGAAGGGGAAGAAATATGGCAAGGTGCGAAGTTTGTTTCAGGCATTGTGATATACAAGAAGGCGGTAGAGGTTTTTGTTATGTTCGTAGCTGTAAGAATGGAAAAGTTATGTCAACTAACTATGGCAGAGTGACCTCTATTGCCCTTGACCCTATTGAGAAAAAACCTCTTAGTAGATTTCATCCAGGAAGCTATATACTTTCAGTAGGAAGCTATGGTTGTAATCTTAGATGCCCATTTTGCCAGAATGACGAAATATCCTGGTCCGACAGGGCACGCCATTTTGAAAGTGAGGCAGAAGAATGGAACCCGGAAGAAATAGCTAAGGCAGCTGAGCATTATAAAAAAGATGGTAATATCGGGGTAGCTTTTACCTATAATGAACCGCTTATAGGATATGAGTTTGTAAGAGATACAGCAAGGCTTGTACATGAGCGGGGAATGTATAATGTACTTGTTTCAAATGGAACCGCGAGCCTGGAAGTTTTACAGGAAATTGCGCCATTTATTGATGCAATGAATATTGATCTGAAGGGCTTCTCTGAGAGTTATTATAGGGATGTTCTTGGTGGGAATCTTCAAATGGTAAAGGAATTTATTGAAGAGGCAGTAAAGACCTGCCATGTGGAACTTACGACGCTTATCGTTCCGGGAGAGAATGATACTGAAGATGAGATGAGGGCTATTAGCAGTTATATTTCAAATCTTAAGGATAAAGATGGAAATATAATCGGAAGAGATATACCTTTGCATATATCCAGATTTTTTCCAAGATTTAAAATGACGGACAGAAACGCTACGGATATTAAGGTTATTTATCATCTGGCGGACATTGCACGGGAAAGCTTGAATTTTGTATATGAAGGTAATTGTTAGTTAACCGTTAATAGTAACGTGACTAGTAAAAGTTAAGATAAAAACAATTGACAATTTACCTAAAAGAATATAGAATTTACCTAAAAAATATTCAAGGGGGGAATTCTATGGATAAAAGACTTTTTTGTAAAGGCTATACCTGGGGCTTTTTCAGCTCAGCTGGAGAGATGCAGACAGAAGAGGCAGAACGCTCAATGCGAAGACTTGCGTCAAATGGACTTGACTGGATATGTATTACAGTAAATGCTTGGCAGGAATATTTTTACAGTACAACTATTTTTTCACATTATACATATACACAGACTGATGATGATGTTAAAGCAGCAGTAAAACTGGCTAAATCACTGGGACTTAAGGTATGTCTAAAACCTATGATAAATTGTCTTGATGGATCCTGGAGAGCAAAGATTGACTTTCCAGTAGATAAAAAATGCAGTTTTTACTGGGATAAATGGTTTGAGTCCTACAACACATTTATGCTCTATTATGCACGAATGGCGCAGCAACTGGGGGTGGAAATGCTATGTACCGGATGCGAGATGGAAGGAATGGATAAGCAGACGAAATACTGCAGAGATATGATAAAAAATGTCAGACAGGTATATAGTGGAATACTTATGCATAATGTTAATCACGGAGATGAAGTAAGCTCCAAATGGCTTGATGCAGTAGACGTTATAGGCATAAGCGCTTATTATCCGGTTACTGATGAAAACAATAAGGGTGCTCAGACTATGAGATTCAGATGGGCAGATGTATTAAAAATACTTGAAGATTGTCATAATAAATACGGTAAGCCGGTCATGTTTGCAGAAGTGGGAGTGAGAAATGAAAAGGGCTGCACTATGTATCCCTGGGATTTTCAGGACAGGCCAGATATGCCGATAGATGAAGATGAACAGGCTGATTTTTATGAAACAGCTATGGAAGCTACATGGGATATTCCATGGTTTGCCGGCTATTTCTGGTGGGACTGGAAAGCAATCATTCCTGAAGAAACAGAAATGAAACATGACAGAGATTTTACAGTTTATGGCAAAAAAGCTGAAAAAACGCTTAAAGAGTGGTATTTAAATCGTAAAAAGAATGCTGTAAATTAGCTAAAAATTGTGTTATTATTCTTTTGTATGAAAAGAGTTTAGAAAAGGAGAAGAAGATGGCACAAATAAAGAAGGTAACAATGAAAGATATCGCTCAGGAGCTGGATATAAGTATTGTTACCGTATCAAAGGCTCTCGCAGGTAAAGATGGGGTAGGAGACAGACTGCGAGAGGAAATAATAGATAAAGCCAAAGAATTGGGGTACATATTTAAGAAAAACGAAGATTCGGAGAACGTTAGCAGGAATGTCGGAATACTAATCGCTCAGAGATTTGTGGGAGACAATTCCTTCTATCTAAGTGTATATCAGAAGATGCTTGTTGAGATGACAAAGCGTGGCATAGTTGGAATACTGGAAGTAATCATAGAAAATGATGAGAAGAACAAGGTACTTCCGACGTTGCTTTCCATCAATAAAGTAGACCACATAATCGTGATCGGAGAAGTGAGCAGAGATTATCTGCAGGCACTGGAGGAAACCGGCAAAAACATAGTGTTCTTTGATTTTGAAAATGAAGACTTTGAGTTCGATTCCGTGGTCGGTGATAATATCAACGGAGGATATCTGATGACAAGACATCTTGTGAAGCAGGGGTATTCAGATATAACCTTTGTGGGGAATTACAGAAGTACAAGAAGTATTCTGGACAGATATCTGGGCTACAGGAAATATATGCTGATGAAGGGTATAGATATTCGTGAAGAAGACCATATCGATGACAGAGATGAAGAAGGAAATGATATTGAGATAGTTCTTCCAGATAAGATGCCGGACGCATTCTTCTGTAACTGTGATGTGGCAGCTTACAGACTTATCAGAAAGTTGAATCAGGCGGGTTATAAAGTTCCGGAGGATGTCGCAGTAGCGGGCTATGATGATTATGCCAGCAATAAGATAGATGGCGTTGAACTGACAACCTACAGAGTTAACATAGAAGAAATGATTTATTATACTCTTAACATTCTCGAGCAGAAATTCCAAAATCCAGATTACAGATATGGCACAGTTCTTTCATATGGAAGAGTGATTGCCAGAGAATCAACAAAGGTTCAAAAATAGTAAAAAGTAAATAAGTATTTAAGCTAATATATTATTTAGTGCATGAGTTTAATCTTATGCACTATTTTTTTGCCTAAAAAATTAACAATTTAAGTAAATAGCACTTGAATTTTAAGTAAATATATGTTAACTTTTACTTAATTTAAAAATAAATTACTTAAAGGAGGAGAATGTATTTATGTCAGACGTAAAAATTCTTAATTCGCCTGCTGTGCCTAATATCCCATGGCAGGATCCGCCGGAAAAGATAAAAGGGGCTCCTGTCTGGAGATATAGCGAGAATCCGATTATCGACCGTAATCCGGTTGAGAATGTAGCAAGAATCTTTAACAGTGCCGTAATGCCTTATGAGGACGGGTTTATTGGTGTATTCAGAGGAGAGCAGACTAACGGAATTCCTTATGTATATCTTGGAAGAAGTAAGGATGCCATTCACTGGGATATAGAACCGGAAAAGATACATTTTGTAAATGAAGAAGGCGAAGACTATATGCCTGTATATGCATATGATCCGAGACTTGTAAAGGTAGAGGATACCTACTACATCATCTGGTGTGGTGATTTTTATGGGGCAGCCATCGGAATGGCGAAGACAAAGGATTTCAAGACATTTGTAAGAATAGAGAATCCATTTATTCCATTTAACAGAAATGCGGTTCTTTTCCCAAGAAAGATTAATGGGAATTATGTGATGCTAAGCCGGCCGTCAGATAGCGGTCATACACCTTTCGGAGATATATTCCTGTCTGAAAGCCCAGATCTTACATTCTGGGGAAAACATAGACATGTTATGGGACGAAGCAATGAATGGTGGGAGTCAGTAAAAATAGGAGGAGGTGCTGCTCCTATAGAAACTACGGAGGGTTGGCTCCTATTCTATCACGGAGTAAGTGGAACCTGTAACGGATTTGTTTATTCAATAGGGGGAGCGATACTTGATACAGATAATCCTTCGAAAGTTAAGTACAGATGTGAGAATTTCCTTCTGACACCAGAGGAATGGTATGAGGAGAGAGGCTTTGTTCCAAATGTTACATTTCCATGTGCAACAATTCATGATCCTGAAACCGGAAAGATAGCTCTTTACTACGGATGTGCAGACAGCTATGTGGGACTTGCATTTACACAACTTGACAGAATTGTAGCTTATATCAAAGAACACAGTGTTGTAAGAGAATCGGATACTGAGATAGGAATCAGATAAGCTTATATGAATTATGGGGGGAGACAAAATGGACTTTGGAATATATTTCGAAAATGATCTCTTTATGCTTCAGATGAAAAATACAAGTTATGTAATAGCTCTTTCAGACGGTTATCCGGGGAATCTTTACTATGGTAAAAAGCTGGACTTTTTTCCGTCGAGAGAAAATCTTCGGGAATCGGAATATTCGTATCTGAACGGTAATATCGGAGAAAAATGTACTTTTGCAGACGGCTATCCCTTTGAATATGGCGTATGTGGTACCGGAGATTTCAGAACAAACTGTCTTGAAATAATGGATGAATCTGGATTTACAGGCTGTGAGCTGAAATATAGAAGCCATAGAATTTATAAAGGGAAGAAAATAAAGAAAGGTCTTCCATCAGCTTTTGGAAGTAATGAGGATACGATGACTCTCGAGCTGGTATTGGAAGATGTAGCTGGTTTGGTAGAGGTTGTGCTTATATATAGCATTTTTAAAGGACTTGATGTGCTGGTAAGAAGTGCGAATGTCCGGAATATAAGCGGCAGAAATGTGAGGCTTGGAAGAGTACTATCGGCATCTGTGGATTTTGAATATAAAGGTCAGGACATAATAACACTTAATGGCTCATGGGCAAGAGAACATATAGCAGACAGAAGACCTATAGGTCATGGGAGAGTAGCTGCTTCCTCAACCAGGGGAATATCAAGTCATCAGGAGAATCCTTTTATGGCTGTTGTTTCGGAAAATGCAACCGAAACAGAGGGTGAGGCGTATGGGATGGCTCTTATATATTCCGGTAATTTTCTCGCAGAAGCGGAACGGACACAGCATGATACTGTGAGATCAGTTATAGGAATCAACCCTTATAGCTTCGACTGGCTGCTTGGCGAAGATGAAACCTTTGAAAGCCCGGAGGCTGTTCTTGTCTGGTCAGCCGAAGGAATCGGAAGGATGAGCAGAGAGTTCCATTCATTTATTAGGGAACATCTCATTAGAAGCAGTTATATGTATAAAGATAGACCAATAGTGATCAACAACTGGGAAGCAACTTATTTTGATTTTAACGAAGAGAAGCTTCTAGAGATAGCAAGGCGTGCTAAGGCGGCAGGAATCGACATGCTTGTTATGGATGATGGCTGGTTCGGAAAAAGGTATAACGAAACGACATCTTTGGGTGACTGGAAACCAAATCTTGAGAGACTTCCGAATGGAGTAAAGGGACTATGTGAGAAGGTTAATGATATAGGTCTTGATCTGGGAATATGGTTTGAGCCGGAAATGATATCACCTGATTCGGATCTTTACAGGGAACATCCTGATTGGGCTTTACGGATTCCAGGAAGAGAACCTGCTCAGGCAAGATATCAGTATGTGCTGGATATTACAAGGGAAGAAGTCAGGAAATATGTATATGAGAGCATTGTTTCCATCCTGAAAGAATCGAATATCAGATATGTCAAATGGGATATGAACCGCCCGCTTACTGATGTTGGAAGTACCGTGACAAGACCGGGAGAGATATATCATAGATATGTTCTTGGACTCTATGAGCTTATGGAGAGACTGATTACGGAATTCCCGGATCTGCTTCTGGAGAACTGTTCAAGTGGTGGCGGAAGATTCGATATGGGAATGCTTTATTACAGTCCTCAGATATGGTGTTCAGACGATACGGATGCCATCGAAAGACTGGATATCCAGGAAGGAACCTCTCTGGTTTATCCTCCGTCATCTATGGGGTCACATGTAAGCATATGTCCGAATCATCTGCTGAACAGAACTACAGATATGCAGACGAGAGGCTATGTCGCAATGGCAGGTACCTTCGGTTATGAGCTGGATATAACAAAAATATCTGATGAGGAGCTGGATGTGGTAAAAACTCAGATCGCCGATTATAGAAGATACTCTCATCTTGTGAGAGAAGGTGATTATTACAGATTAAGTTCCTGCGGAAGTGTTCTTAAGACTGGAATGAAAAAGCGTTCATATTCGTGGTGCTTTGTCTCAAAAGATAAAAGGGAAGTACTTTTTACCTACATTCAAAAGAGCGGCGCAGCAAATGTTCGTCCTGAAATAGTGAAGCTTGCCGGACTTCGGCCAGAATACATCTACACATTGGATGATGGACGACAGTACAGCGGATCGGAGCTTATGAATATGGGCTTTTTGACGGACAAGTTATCAGGAGACGGACAGGGCAGAATCTATCATTTTACAGTAAAGGAAAATTAGAACATGGGTACCTATGGAATAAATATATCGAACAAGAAATACTTTGGTCTCACAGGCCGAATTATTCTGAAAAATGGAAAGGCAGTTCTGGGGTATACCAACAGTTCTATGGAGCTTACAGTTCAGGGAACTGGTATAAGTGCCGAGTTTGAAACAGGAGAGAATGTTTCTGTAAATCAGCCGGGACTCAGAATATATGTGGACGATGTACCTGTTAAGGAAGTGGTACTTACCGAAAGATATGAAAAGATCGAGCTTGCAGCCTTTGAGGAAGGTATTCACAGGGTAAAGATAGTTAAGATAACTGAGGCTGCCATGTCTTATGCGGCTGTCTGCATGCTGCATGTTGAGGGTGTTCTTCTTCCGTTTGAGAAGGATACAAAGAGGAAAAAGGCGCAGTTTATAGGAGATTCCATAAGCTGCGGATTCGGTGTTCTGGGAGAACCGGATCAGGAATATTCGGTAAGGCTGGAAGACGGTGAAAAAAGCTACGCTGCATTTCTCACTGAAAAATGCAACTGGGAGGCTGAATGGGTAAGTGTTTCCGGATATGGAATGTTTGTGGAATATACGGGGGACAGAGTGAATGTAATTCCGAATATATATCCATTTACGAACTACTTCTACGATAAGGATAAAAGAGAAGACTATACAAGATTTGTGCCAGATTACATTTTCATAAATCTTGGAACAAATGACAGCGGACATCTGAATGATAAATGCGTAGGAGAAGGCTTCGAAAGCGCCTATGAGAGCTTCCTCTACACGCTTCGAATGGCCTATGAAAAAGCCTCAATCATCTGCCTGGTTGGTACACTTTCTACGGATGTATACGAATACGTTGAAATGGTTGTTGAAAAGGTACGTAGACAGGGGTTTGAAAATGTATATTCGTTTGAACTCCCACTACATGACACGGAGGCGGACGGAGTAGCTTGTGGCCATCCGACAGAAGCAACTCACAGAAAAGACGCGGATAGAATATATGAATTTATGAAAAAGGAAGGGCTTATATAATGGCAGATCTGTTATATGAGAAAGATATGATAAAAACGATAAAAAATGAAATGAAGAAGGAATTCGAGAATCACGTGATTCCCTTCTGGAAGGGCATGATCGATGAAGAAAGGGGAGGATATTACGGTCTCCTGGATTTTGATCTGAATCTGGATAAAAATGCAGAAAAAGGATGCATTCTAAACAGCAGAATCATGTGGTTTTTCTCAAATGCATATACGGTATTAAAAGATGAATCAATGCTTAAATATGCAAAACACAGCTTTGAATATTTTAAGAAGGCATTTTGGGATAACGAGGAAGGCGGAGTGTTCTGGTCAGTAACAAGTGATGGCAAGCCACTGGATGAGACAAAGCATACCTATTGCCAGGCCTTTCAGGTTTATGCACTTTCCTCTTATTACGAAGCAGCTGGTGATGAGACTGCACTTGATCTAGCTTATCAGTTATTCAGAATAATTGAGGACAAGCTTAGAGACAAGAATGGGTATCTCGAGGCTTTTGACAGAAGATTTATTCCTGCATCCAATGAGAAGCTTTCCGAAAATGGCGTAATGGCAGTAAGAACTATGAATACACTTCTGCATGTTATGGAAGCGTATACAGAGCTTTACAGAGTTCTTCCAGATAAAAGGAGAGCAATTGAGGTAAGAAAGAAAATTACTGAAATACTAGAGATATTCAGAGACAAGGTTTATGACTCAGAAAAGCAGAGACTGGAGGTTTTCTTTGATAAAGATTATGACTCATTGATAGACCTTCATTCCTTCGGACATGATATAGAAGCTGCGTGGCTGATAGACAGAACTGTGGATATTCTGGGCTATAAGGGAACAAAATATGATATGCAGGATATAACGGATATTCTGACAGAGAAAATCTACAAATGCGCATTTTCAGGCGAATCCGTTCCGGCAGAAGCCGAGAATGGGCATGTTCTGGAAGACAGAATCTGGTGGGTAGAATGCGAGTCAGTAATAGGTTTTATAAATGGATATAACAAGGATAATTCGAGAAAGGATTATCTAAGCGCAGCATGTAATATATGGCAGTTTATAGAGCACCATTTTGTGGACGGACGACCTGGCTCAGAGTGGTTTTGGGGAGTGGATAAGGAAGGAAATCCTATGAAGGATAAAGAATTTGTAAGCCCATGGAAATGTCCATATCACAACGGAAGAATGTATTTTGAAATATTAAAGAGGTTATAGAAGAGACTTACTTGTGGAGGTAGATATGTTTGCTGAGAATTACGAAAAAGAAAAGAACAAATACGAGAACCTTATAAACAGAAAGAATGAGAAAACGGATTTCTACAATGGAATATATGACCGTTGGAAATATCCTGTACTTACAAGACATCATGTTCCACTACATTGGAGATATGATCTTAATCCCGATACGAATCCTTATTTCATGGAACGTCTGGGAGTGAATGCAGTTTTTAACTCTGGCGCTATATTCTTTGAGGGCAAATACTATCTTATACCAAGAATTGAAGGAAATGACAGAAAATCCTTCTTCGGAGTAGCAGTATCAGATAATGGTGTGGATGGCTTCAGATTTCTCGACTATCCGATATTACTTCCAGACATGTATCCGGAAGAAACAAATGTCTACGATATGCGTCTCACCAGACATGAAGATGGCTGGATCTACGGAGTGTTCTGCTCTGAGAGTAAGGATAAGACTGTAAATGATATGTCTGCTGCAGTTGCTGAAGCTGGAATCGTAAGAACAAAGGACATGAAGAACTGGGAGAGACTGCCGAATCTTAAAACACTTCACTCAGCTCAGCAGAGAAACTGTGTCCTTTATCCTGAGTTTGTAGAAGGAAAGTATGCTTTCTACACAAGACCTATGGATGATTTTATAGATACTGGCTCTGGTGGAGGAGTTGGCTTCGGACTTTGCGAGGATATAACGAACGCAGTTATAGATGAGGAGCTTATCACCAGCAGAAGGAAGTATCATACCATAACAGAATCGAAAAATGGAGCGGGAGCAACACCGATAAAGACTGACAAAGGGTACATTCATATAGCTCACGGTGTTCGAAATACCGCAGCAGGTCTTAGATATGTCATATACTGCTTTGCCACGGATCTTAAATGTCCTTCTAAAGTGATCGCAGAACCTTCGGGATATCTGATCGCGCCTTTGGGAGAAGAACGAGTAGGAGATGTGGGGAATGTTGTATTTACCAATGGAGCGATAGTAAACGATCAAAACGAGGTTTATATATACTATGCTTCTTCAGATACAAGACTTCATGTTGCAACCACAACTGTGGAAAAGCTTAAGGATTACGTGTTTAATACGCCGGAGGATCCACTGCGTTCAGTTCTCTCAGTAAAACAGAGATGTGAACTTATAGATAATAATCTGGATTATATGAGAAAAAACGAAATATGAAAATGAAATAAGAGATTGAAATGAGAAAGTGAAGTAAGAAAGCAAAATAAGAAAAGCGAGGAGAATAATGAAACTTGCAGCAATCTTTTCCGATGGAATGGTTCTCCAGAGAGATAAAGAGATATATGTATTCGGGGAATCCGATACGTCGGAAATAATCAATATAGAAATTGATAATATTAAAGTAAGAGATGCGGTTCTGCCGGGAAAATGGTTTATAAAACTCCCGGCTCACGCCGCGGGCGGACCTTATGAGATGGTGATCAGTGCTGTAACTGAACCAAATAAAGTAAAAGGTGCAAAAACAGTAAAAATCATAAGGGATATCTTATACGGAGAAGTATGGTTTGATAATGGCCAGTCCAACATCGAATTTGAATTACAGAATTCTGACGGAGGAACGGAGGCGATTCAGAAGGCCGATTATCCTGAGATAAGATACTTTAAGGCAATCAAAGCACCGGTAATTGATGATGACTTCCTGAAGGAAGAGGAAAAACTGTATTGGCATAGGTGTCAAAATGGAGATTTTTCTGAAATGTCAGCCATCGGTTATTTTTTTGCACAAAAATTGCATGAAAACCTCAAAATTCCGGTAGGAATCGTCGATTGTTACTGGGGAGGTACATCCATCAGCTGCTGGCTTCAGGACAGAATACTTAAGTCTGTGCCAGAAGGAATGCTCTATGTGGAGGAATATAAAAAAGCTATCGAAGGAAAGACTGAGGCAGAATATCTTGTAGAAGTTAATGCCTATAACGAAGCTGTTGAGAACTATCTGAAGGTGTCTTCGGAATTAACAAAAGAGAATCCGGATATTACTCCAGGAGAACTTCGTAAAATGGCAGGGGATTATCCATGGCCGCCACCAGCGGGACAAAAGTCTGCATTCAGACCAGGCGGACTAATAGAAACGATGGTAAAGAGGGTTGCTCCATATACCGTTAGAGGAATTATTTACTATCAGGGCGAAGAAGATGCGGTTAGAAATTATGAGGATATTAAAGCTAAGTCAAGGTGTGACGATATGTCTTATGAGAGCATCTACATGGTACTTCTTCGTAAACTGGTTGCTGAGTATAGAGCACTTTTTTGTGAAGAGAATCTTCCCATCGTTTTGGTACAGCTGCCTATGTTTTTGGCAGGAAATGAAGAGGATGTCAGAAAATGGGCTTATATCAGAGAAGCCCAGGAAAGGGTCTGTGGTGAATACGATTCTATGATAATGGTTCCGCTGATAGATCTTGGTGAATACGATAATATTCATCCGGTAAACAAAAAGACTCCAGGAGAGAGAATCTCGGAAGAGGTTCTGAAGAAGATATATTTAGATGAAAATGCAGGTGCAACCCATATGGAGATATCGAGAGTGTATAGGACTAGCGAAGGAGTTGTTCTTGAACTGGATAACACCTATGGAGATATAATTCTGGAAGACAATGAACTGCTGGATATCAGAAAGGAAAGCACTTCTTCAGAAAAGGGTGAGATTTTCGGTTTGGAGATAGAAGCTATGGATACTGTCGATGAGAATGGAAATAAGGTATTTACATGGCGGGTTCCAAAGCAGGTTGAGATAGATAGGAACAGGATAATTATCTGTGAGGAGAGTGAAGTTATATCCGTTCGTTATGCCTTCTTTGACTACGGAAAAGTGAATATTTATAACAACAGGCATATACCTCTTGCACCATTCAGAAAGGCAGTAACCGATATTATAAATATAAGTCCTTACTTTAAGGAAGAAATCTGGGGCGGCTCGAAGATGAGAAGTGAATTCGGATATGACATTCCAAGCGATAAGACGGGAGAGTGCTGGGCAATCAGTGCGCATCCGAACGGTCCGGGGAGGGTATCCGATGGACAATATAAGGGAATGCTTCTATCGGAGCTTTGGAAGAAACATAGGGAACTATTCGGTAATCTGAAGGGAGACAGATTTCCACTGCTCACCAAAATAATAGATGCGAGCGATAAGCTGAGTGTACAGGTTCACCCTGATGATGAATATGCCGATCTTAATGAGAATGGATCTCTTGGAAAAATGGAGTGCTGGTATGTTCTTGAGGCTGAACCGGATGCGAATATTATCATTGGGCATAATGCATCGACTAAAGAAGAACTAAGACAAATGATCCACGAAGGAAAATGGAATGAGCTCCTTCGTAAGGTCCCGGTGAAGAAGGGGGACTTTATTCAGATTAATCCAGGGACGATTCATGCCATTAATGGCGGAATTATGATCCTCGAGACCCAGCAGAACAGCGATATTACATATAGGCTGTATGACTATGACAGAAAGAAAAATGGTGTCCCCAGAGAACTTCATATAGAGAAAAGTCTGGATGTAATACGTGTTCCTTACGTGGATGAAAATGTTCATGCGTGTGAACAGGATGGATGGTTAACAGAGCTTTATGAATGCAAGTATTACAAGATATGGAAGGGAATGCTTCGGAAGGAGGAAACTCTGAAAATAGATCAACCATTTCTTATAGGTTCGGTTATAGAAGGGACAGCTCATATCAATGGAAGAAGGTATTATAAAGGCGCTCATTTCATTATACCGTCTGGAATGGGTGAACTGATATTCTCCGGAAATGCAGATTTTATATTTTCTGCACCATGTTGCTAATAATTTAGTTTTAATTTAGCGAATTTTAATCGAATTTAACTATAAAAAAATGATAATAAATTTTTTTAAGGTAAAAAATGATAAAAAATTTATGATTTTTGCTAAAATATTGTTGACAGTGAAACAATAATTAAGTAAAATATGATTATAAGTTAACTAAATTTACTTAAAAAATTAAATGTAAATAAAGAAAGGAGGCAAATTTAGTTATGAAGTTGAAGAAGGTTATGGCTATGGCGTTAGCTGCATCTATGGCGTTTTCTGTAGCAGGTTGCGGAGGAAACGGCGGTTCCGAGGACAAAGGAGATACAGAGGCAACTACAGCCGGTACTGTAGAAGAAACAGAAACTGTTGAGGAAACAGATACAGAGGAAAGTGGTGCAGGAGAAGCGGGAGATGCTCCTACTTATGCATCTATTAAACTGGGGGAGAGTTACACAGACATTACAACAACAATCAAATGGCTCCATCATAAAACAGATCGTCAGGAGGATGGAACTATTGAAAACTATATAGCTGAGTTTAATAAGGTTTATCCAAATATAACTGTAGAAACAGAAGCAATTACTGACTATGCAGAGGATTCACTTCTTAGACTTTCATCAGGTAATTGGGGAGATATAATGTTTATCCCGGCAATTGACAAGGCTGAGTTATCTGAATTCTTTATTCCTTACGGAACAACAGAAGAGATGGATCAGTATATCAATTTCCCTAAACAGTGGGAAAAGGATGATCTCTGCTATGGAATCGGTTATATGGGTAATGCACAGGGTGTTCTTTATAATAAGAAGATATTTACAGATGCAGGAATTACAGATGTTCCTAAGACACCTGATGAATTTATAGATGCTCTTCAGAAGATCAAAGATAATACAGATGCAATTCCATTATATACCAATTATGCAGCAGGCTGGACAATGGGTGCATGGGATGCATATCTTGGCTCAATAACAGACGGTGACAATACATGGTTTAATCAGAAGTTCGTACATACAGCAAAGCCTTTTGATGATCCGGGAGATGGTACAGGTGCTTATAACCTTTACAAAATCCT
>JAILEL010000274.1 GCA_024687845.1 Eubacterium sp. | reverse complement strand
AATGAGCTTTATTATAGAGAAAATTCTGTAATGAAACCTGTGGATATGGCTGAATCAAAGCTTGACCGTATAAAGGGCATGGTAGGAATAAGGGACTGTACCAGAGAACTTATAGATATGCAGCTTGAAGAAGCGGCGGATGCAGATATAAGTTCGAAGCAGCAGGAGCTGAATGAACTTTATGATTCATTTGAAAAGAAATTCGGTCGTATCAATTCAAGAACAAATAAAAGTGCGTTCAGTCAGGATTCCAGTTATTCACTTCTCGCATCTCTTGAGAGATTTGATGCTGATGGTAACTTCCTTGCCAAGGCTGATATGTTTACTAAGAGAACCATAAAAAGGGCAGAAGTGGTTACATCTGTTGATACTGCCAGTGAAGCGCTTGCTGTATCTCTTTCGGAAAAAGCCAAGGTTGATATTCCATATATGTCAAAACTAACTGGCAAGAAAGAGGAAGATATAATAAATGAACTTGCAGGTGTTATATTTAAAAATCCCGTCACTGATAAGTGGGAGACGGCTGATGAGTATCTTTCCGGAAATATAAGAGAAAAGCTCAGGATAGCTGAAAATGTATCTGAAGCTGTTCCTGAATACTCCATAAATGTTCATGCTCTTAAGAAAGTTATGCCAAAGGATCTTGATGCATCGGAGATAGAGGTAAGAATAGGTGCAACATGGATTGATCCTGAGTATTATGAGCAGTTCATGAAGGAAACATTTAAGACACCGGAGTATCTTACAAACTCAAGATGGAGCCAGAGCATTGTGGGAGTCCAATATTCTGATATAACCGGACAGTGGAATATAAGAGGAAAGAATGCTGATAGAAATAACCCACTTGCGAATGCAACTTATGGAACAGAAAGAGCTAATGCCTATAAGATACTTGAAGACAGCCTTAATCTGAAGGATTGTAGGATATTTGATACTATAATCGAAGATGGAAAGGAAAAGAGAGTCCTCAATAAGAAGGAAACCACCCTTGCGAGTCAGAAGCAGGAAGCCTTAAGAGAAGCATTTAAGGACTGGGTATTCGCTGATCCTGAAAGAAGGGAAACGCTTGTTAGGAAGTATAATGAGCTTTTCAATTCTACCAGACCAAGAGAATATGATGGTTCACATCTTAAGTTTCCGGGGATGTCTCCGGAGATAACACTTAGACCACATCAGAAAAATGCAGTTGCACATCAGCTTTATGGAGATAATACACTTCTTGCTCATTGTGTAGGTGCAGGAAAGACCTGGGAAATGGCTGCGGCTGCTATGGAAAGTAAAAGACTGGGACTATGCAGAAAGAGTCTTTTCGTAGTGCCGAACCATCTGACAGAGCAGTGGGGTTCAGACTTTTTACAATTATATCCTGGTGCAAATATACTTGTTGCTACGAAGAAAGATTTTGAACCTGCTAACAGAAAGAAGTTCTGCTCCCGTATAGCAACCGGTGATTATGATGCAGTTATCATAGGTCATACCCAGTTCGAGAAAATACCACTTTCTACTGAAAGGCAGGCTGCTACCATTGAAGCTCAGATAAATGAGATTGAAGAAGCAATAGCACTTGCAAAGGCTGAGAGGGGAGAAAGATATACCATAAAAGAAATGGAAAAGTCCCGAAAAGCTTTAAAGGTAAGACTTGATAAACTGAATGATACAAGCAGAAAAGATGATGTGGTTACATTTGAACAGCTTGGAGTAGATAGGTTATTTGTAGATGAAAGTCATAATTATAAGAATCTGTTTTTATATACCAAGATGCGTAATGTAGCAGGTATTGCCCAGACTGATGCACAGAAATCATCTGATATGTTTGCAAAGTGTCAGTATATGGATGAGATAACCGGAGGTAAGGGTATAACATTTGCGACAGGAACTCCTATAAGTAATAGTATGACTGAGCTTTATACCAATATGCGTTATCTTCAATATAATACATTAAAGAAAATGAAGCTTACACAGTTCGATGCCTGGGCATCTTCCTTCGGGGAAACACAGACAGCTATAGAACTTGCACCTGAAGGTACCGGATACAGAGCAAAGACAAGATTTGCCAAGTTCTTTAATCTACCGGAGCTTATAGCACTCTTCAAAGAAAGTGCAGATATAAAGACTCCGGATATGCTGAAACTGGATGTGCCGGATGCAGTATTTGAAAATGTAGTATTGAAGCCATCGGAAGAACAGAAGGAAATGGTAAAAGAACTTGCAGATAGAGCAGAGATAGTCAGAAATGGTGGTGTGGATGCATCAGTCGATAATATGCTAAAGATTACAAATGATGGACGTAAACTTGCACTGGATCAGAGACTTATATCAGATATGCTTCCTGAAAATGAAAACTCAAAGGCATCAGCTTGTGTAGAAAAAGCGTTTGAGATATATCAGGAAGAAACACCGAATAAGGGAGCTCAGCTGATATTCTGCGACTTATCTACTCCAAAAGGTGATGGTACATTTAGTGTATATGAAGATATACGAGATAAGCTGATTGAAAAAGGAGTCCCACCGGAAGAAATAGCATTTATACATAGTGCGAATACAGAAACCAAGAAAGCGGATTTGTTTGCTAAAGTGAGAAGCGGACAGGTTCGCTTTTTGCTTGGTTCAACTCAGAAGATGGGAGCTGGTACAAATGTCCAGGACAGACTTATAGCACTTCATCATCTGGATGTTCCTTGGCGACCATCTGATATAGAGCAGCAGGAAGGTCGTATCATACGTCAGGGCAATATGTATAAAGAACTGGGGAAACAGGTTAAGATATTCCGTTATGTTACAGAAGGTACGTTTGATTCATACTCCTGGCAGGTGATAGAAAATAAGCAGAAGTTTATAGGTCAGATAATGACTTCTAAGAGTCCGGTAAGAAGCTGCGAGGATGTAGATGAAGCAGCGCTTACATATGCTGAAGTCAAAGCTCTCTGTACCGGTAATCCGTATATCAAAGAGAAGATGGACCTTGACATCCATGTGTCGAAGCTGAAGCTTTTAAAGGCAAATCATACCAGCCAGAAATATAGACTTGAAGATGATATATCAAAGAATTATCCGAGGAAGATAGCGGACATGAAAGGCAGAATCCAGGGATATGAAATAGATATAGCACATCTTAAAGAAAGTAAGGCAGAGCTTGCTGAGAGAGTAAAAACGCAAGAGACTGAGCAGATATCATTTCAGGAAGCAGAGCAGGTATCAATTCCAGAAATCCGGAAAAATGATGCAAAGGGAGAAAAATCCGAAATCTCGGAAAAGAAGGATGAGGTAAAAGAACCATTCGAGATACAGATTGCTTCTAAGACCTATACTGAGAGGAAGGAAGCAGGAGCTGCGCTTATAGATATGTGCAAGGGTATGAAATCATTTCATGACTCACTCCAGGTTGGAGAGTATCATGGTTTCAAGCTGTCAGTATCTTTTGATGCATTTGAAAAGAAGTTTGATCTTGCTATAAAGGGAGCTATGACATATCACATGGATATAGGTTCAGATCCGGTAGGAAATATGACCAGACTTAATAATGTTCTTAGTGGTATAGAAAGTAAGCTAGAGAAAGCTAAAGAACAGCTTTCTAATACAGAAACTCAGCTTGAAACTGCAAAGATGGAAGTGACAAAACCCTTCAAGCAGGAAGAAGAACTGGCTCAGAAGCTGGATCGTCTAAATGAACTTAATGCGCTTCTCAATATGGATGAAACCGGTAACGAGAAAGATGAAGTGACGGAAGAAAAGGCAGAAGATGTGTGCAGTGAGCATACAGGAAAATCCAAAGAAGTGGCTTTATTGGACGAGGCTGAGAAGAAAGGTAATGTAACTTCTATATTTGATAGGATTTCTGAAAAGAAAAATCAGGTAGATTTAAAGCAAGCTGATAATAAAATCACGGTATCTAATAGTATTGATAATAAGCATAAAAATGAACAGGTTATCTGAGTATATGGTTAAGAAAGATTTGAAAAAGCAAAATAAAATATATTAACAGCGTTACGGCGTCTATGAGTAGAAATACTTGTAGGCGCTTTTATTTTGCCTTCGGGCGGAAAGGAAAGTATATGGAACAAGAAGAAAAAAGAGATATAGTAGCTCTTACCGGACTTCCGGTGAGTGATGAGTTGCAGGATATACTGGAGAGATGTGACAGGGGAGAGTATGTATCAATCGAGGAAATAAATAATACTCCTGAAATGATAACAGCAGCCACCTGTGTATCGTATCAGACTCCAACGGTACTGCTTAAAGACAGAGAACAGATAGAGGAACATGTATTTGAAATACTAAGTAATTATGGTTCGATAAGCACTGATGAAAAGGGAAAACCTCTCGTTGACGACCATGGTAATACGGTCTATAATGAAGATGTCGAGAGAGGCAATCGCCTTGACATAGTAATCGGTCTTCCCGCTTCTGGGAAATCTTCCGCAATCGTAGAAACAATTTCAAAAGAAAATCATTCGATGCTTATTGATAATGATGAAGCCAAGCGTCTCTTTCCGGAATTCAATAAGGGTTGGGGTGCAGGTGTAGTTCATGAAGAATCACAGATGATAGAAAAGTCTGTATATCTTGATGCACTTAATCAGGGTAAAAATATCGTTCTTCCAAAGGTAGGAAGTGATGCAAATAAACTTATTCAGGATTATGTGCTGCCTGCTAAAAATAAAGGCTACAAAGTAAATGTACATTTTGTTGATCTGGATAGGAGCAAGGCTCTTGGAAGAATGATGAGACGCTTTATTCATAAAGGCAGATATCTTGCTCCCAAGCTCATTGATAAATATGTAAATGAGAGAGACGGAAATAGGATAGAAAAGGCATTTGAAAAGCTATCTAAAAATGGAATGATAGATGGAGTATCCAGGTGGGATAATGATGTGGATATAGGACAGAAGCCTGAACTAAGGCAGACCAGAGGACTTACTGACAGTTTCATCATTGATGCTGATATAAAGCGTTTACCTGAAGCAAAGATTGTAAATGGTATTATGGACCTCTTTAAGCAGTCCGGGATTGATACATATATTTCAGAACATGATATAGAAATGCAGCTTAGTATCCGTATTGAAGAAAGAATGAATATGAACTACTTTCTTGAGGATAACGATTCCATAGATGATGTAGATTACATGAAGGTTCTTAAGAGCGCGATGAATGATAATTACTATGATATGCAGATCTCGCTTAAAGAAATACATAAAGCCGTGGAAATGATGGAAAGTGGTCGGGACAATCTTCCGCGAAATATCGAGGATGCAGTTCTTAACTTTGAGCTTCAGACAGCTATTCAGGGCGCTAATCTAAATCAGATGAATGAGATGTATCGGGACGCAAGGGACAGACGAGAAGCATTGCGTGATACAGAAGATATAGGTATAGGGACTAAAAACGATATAGTCGAAAACAATATAACAAATAATGATATAAACGGAGGTAATAACTATGGAAAAGAAAATGAGCCAGGAAGAAATGATGAAGAATCTGACACCAGAAGCAGCGATGAGTTACGTATCGGAGGAGACAGTGGAGATGACCGAGGAAGCAATGCACAAGGCATCCATAGAAATGAACGAGAGGGCAGAGGAGATAGACAGCCTTCCGAGAATGGAAGCCCACAAAATCAGAATGGAAATAATGAGAAGACACCTGGACGAAGCAACGAAGAATCAGCAGTAGAGAAGATAGATGATGATACTAAAGCCCTTGCTGTAAAGATAGCCGATAGATATATATCCGTTGAATCAGATGGCAAGGACTGGGAGTATATGATATGCGATGAAGATTTCGGTGTTCTATATGGTGATAAATATCCTGATAGTGGTGCCAGAATTGATGAAGTTGTAAACAGCCTTATAGAAGAACTGAAAGAGCCTGACGTACAGAGACTCCGTCCGCTTATCTTTCCGATGGTAATAGACCAGGTTGCAGGAAATATAAAGCCGGAGGATACATTTGAAGTTGTAGAGAACTTTAAGGAATTAAGCAATCAGGTGGATAGTAAGGAGAATGATAAAGTAAAAGCTGCTCACGAAGCTGAAACTCAGGAACCTGGCATTATAGAGAAGTTCAGAGCTAAGACAGATGAGTTGTTCCATAAGATAGATGACAGAACTGCATCAGATATTGAGCAGGATGTCCTATCCACTGTAAAGGGAATACTTGCGGATTATGACATAGATGCAACTGCTATAGATGCGGTTCTCGCTGGTAGCAGGTCCAGAGGACTTGAAAATGACAATTCTGACATTGATGTTGTAGTGGAGATCCATGGAGACGGAGAGAGGGAGGATTCCTTATTTAATCTGCTAAATGAAGAAAAACTAAGCATCGGTGGTGTCGAAGTGGATATCAATCCCATTTTACCGCAAGAGTCGGGAACGCTTGCTGAATATCTTCTGGGGGTGGAAGCGTACCTTGAAGAAAAATCCAAACAAATGTCAATTTCAAGTCAAGTTGATGTCAATGCACAAAGTGAGCAAAATGTTGTAATGGAAAATGAGGATTATAAGAGAGCACATGCTATAGCTGCAAAGCTTGATGAGTGGGGACAGGACTATGATACCTATGAGTATAATGATACTGTTGATGACTGTGCTGCTCATATAGAGGAATTAACAGCCTGTATCATGGATGGACAGACTGACAGTCTTAAAAAGTATCTGCAGAATGCCATAGCTGATGGAGAAGCCGAATATAAAATCATCGTCCGTGCCAAGGAAATCTTAAAAAAACTTGATGAATATAAGCCTCTTGCAAAGGTTGAGGAGATCAAAGAACAGAACTATAACATGATTGATAACCGTATCAATAATACAGAATCCAAAGAAGATAAGCAGCCTGGAAAGATTGCTGAAAAGGAAGAAACTCGTGCAGATGAAAAAAAGCAGATAAGTACGGGTAAGGCTTTTCCGGGAGCAAGGTATTCCAACTTTAAGATTAAGAAAAACGTGGAAAATGCTAAGTATCTTCTCATAGCCGATATAAAGATGCCGGGTGAGAATCTTATAAAGAATCAGGCTATAGGTGAGTTCAAAGATAAGGAGACAGTTATAGCATTCTGTAAGCAGAATAATATCGCCTATGATGACATAACAAACTATCTCCAGAATATGATTGAACATAAGAAGAAGCAGGTAAAGGAAAAGTCGGATAAGGAACCTGACAAAGGGAGTCCTGAATTAGGGAAGAAAGGAAAGGGTGCAGAACAAGAATGTTATATTAGCAAGTTTTATAAGCTTATAGTCCAAGGGATTATCCTTTAGTCTCTTTCCTCGTTTTTTTCGCGAATTATCACTCACAGTAATCTTATTAAATGGTCTCTCAGCTCTTATATCACTCATCATCTATTCCTGCACCCTTTCCTTTCTTCCCTAGTTCAGGACTCCCTTTGTCAGGATCCTTATCTGACTTTTCCTTTACCTGCTTCTTCTTATGTTCAATCATAT
>JAILEL010000264.1 GCA_024687845.1 Eubacterium sp. | reverse complement strand
ATAACACCAAACCCGCAACAAATCATGATTTTTTTTATTTTTTTATAATGAGAAAAAGTTTTTTAATATCTTCTTTCCATCTGGTGTAAGAATTGACTCCGGATGGAACTGCAGTCCATAAATCATATAGTCTCTATGCTTAACTGCCATTATTTCTCCATCATCATCAGAAATCGCTATAACTTCCAGGCTATCTGGCAGAGTATCTTTCTTTGCTGCAAGAGAATGATACCTTGCAACTTTTAACTTGGAAGCATCAATTCCGGCAAATATCGGATCATCTGTCACAGAACAGATTGACTGTTTACCATGCATCAAACGAGATGCATATGTAACAGTGGCACCAAAAACCTCACAGATTGCCTGATGTCCGAGACATACACCCATAATAGGAATCTTGCCACCAAGTCTTCTTACAACGTCCTCGCAGACCCCGGAATCTTCAGGTTTTCCGGGACCTGGCGAGAGTATAATATGGGAGGGTTTTAACTCTTCTATCTGTTCTACAGTTAATTCATCATTTCTGATAACCCGTATATCAGGATTAATACTACCAATCAACTGATACAAGTTATATGAAAAACTGTCATAGTTATCTATTAATATAATCATGTTTTACTACCTCATAAATATATAAACTTATTTGAGCTTCCCACAAAGCTATGGTTTGGGAAGTTTAAATTACCTTTTAAATAGATAAGGACTACACCTCAGCACTTAGTGCATTAACTACTGCACGAGCCTTGTTCAGGCATTCTACATATTCTTTCTCAGGCACAGAATCTGCAACTATTCCCGCACCGCTTCTAACAAAAACTTTTCCATTCTTTTTATACGCGATACGGATTGCGATACAGGTATCCATATTTCCAGTAAAATCAATATATCCGATGGCTCCCCCGTAGATTCCCCTCTTATTATTCTCCAGTTCATCTATTAACTGACACGCTCTTATCTTTGGAGCTCCAGAAAGTGTTCCTGCAGGAAGCACAGCCTCAATTGCATCCAGCGCATCCTTATCATCTCTGATTTCACCTCTTACAGTTGAACCAATATGCATAATATGCGAGAACCTTAGAACATCCATATATTTTTCAACTTCAACTGTTCCGAACTTACTTACGCGACCAAGGTCATTTCGACCAAGATCTACAAGCATGTTATGTTCTGCCAGTTCCTTCTCATCCTTAAGAAGTTCTGCCTCCAAAGCCTCATCTTCTTTTTTATTCTTTCCCCTCGGTCTGGAACCAGCAAGTGGAAATGTATGAAGAACACCGTCTTCAAGTTTTACAAGAGTTTCTGGAGACGCTCCTGCTACTTCTACATCTGTTCCTGAAAAGTAAAACATATATGGCGAAGGATTAATTGTCCTTAATGCTCTATAAGTATCCAGCAGACTTCCTTCAAATGGAGCCTCAATTCTATTTGATAAAACAATCTGGAAAATGTCTCCTTCAAAGATATATCTTTTGCCCTTCTCGACCATATCACAGTATTGTTCTTTATTGAAAAGAGGTTTGAATTCACCAAGAACTCTTCCAGCTGACTCATTGAATCTATCACCAGTACGGAGAAGGTCTATCATCTGATTCAGCTCACTCATCACACGGTCATATTCTGACTCCGGATTCTTCTTCAAATCCTTAAGATTGGCATTTACTATAAGAACTATCTTCTGTCTGACATTATCAAATGCTATAACCTTATCGAAAAGCATCAGGTCTACATCTCTGAATTCTTCCTCGTCCTTTACATCATTTTTCAAAACCGGCTCACTATATTTCAGATAATCAAAGGAAAAATATCCTACTAATCCGCCAGTAAATGGTGGGAGAAATGAATAGCGTGGGCTTTTATATTCTGAAAGAATCTTTCGTATATATTCCGTTGGATTATCTGTAGTAAAGGATTTGTCACCCGCTTTCATCTCACCATTTATACAGGTAACCTCAAGCTTCGGCTCATATCCAAGAAATGTATATCTACCCCAGGTATCATTTGCCTGAGCTGATTCCAACATGTAAGCATGCGAAGTCTTTTTCTTCAGAATTCGAAGTGCTTCTATCGGTGTAATAAAATCCGAAAGGATCTCGCAAGCTACCGGAGCGATAGTATATTTATTTGTATCTATTTTCTTTAATTCATCAATTGTTGGTCTAATATCCATATTCATATCCTCTTTATACGGTTTTATATCCTCTGCTTCTTAAGCTCGATTCTACTTCTTCATATCCCTTAACCTTAAGTACCGCAAGAGGTGACTTAAAGTCTCTGCTAAATGAAACGTAGAGATAATCTATATTGATATTGCTGCTATCTAGAGCTGACAGTAGGGTTGTCAGACTTCCAACTTCATCAGGAATCTCAACACCTATTACCTTATCAAGCTTACACATATATCCATTTGAAATAAGAATATCATATGCTGATTCCGGCTCCGTAACAAGTAGTCTTACAATTCCGAATTCAGCGCTGTCATTCGAAACTACATTGTAAATATCAATGCCGGCATCAGAAATAAGTTTAGATACTTTCAGCATTGCTCCCTTAGTGTTCTCCGTAAAAACTGATAATTGATTGA
>JAILEL010000175.1 GCA_024687845.1 Eubacterium sp. | reverse complement strand
GGGACTTGGAGTGGCACCGAAGGGAAAACACCTATTCGGACTTGTGACAGTGGGGGACAAAGGACAGATTGTAATTCCTGCCAAGGCCAGGAAACTATTCGATATTTCCCCGGGAGACACTCTTGTGGTGCTTGGAGATGAGGGGCAGGGGTTAGCTATTATTAAGGCGGATCATTTCCTTTCCCTTGCAAATATGGTGGAGAAACTTAAGAAGAAATAAACTATGAACTGTGACAGGTATGTAAGAGTGCTTGCCACAGTTTTTATACTTATAGTATATTTAAACTTGTTAATACTTTCTCAAGATTATTTATACGTAAATACGAGGTTGTGATTGTCCACTTGGTCGGGTTATTCTAATTATAGTAGACGGACCTGATAAAGGCGATACTGATTACAGGAGATTAATATAAATGATTGAAAAGATGGATGATTTTTTTTACTGCTCGTGTTGATAGAATACTTATATATAGCTTTTATAAGTGCTCTCATGCTTGATCTTTCTTATACAAGGTCAATGACATATAAAAAAATAGGTGGTATGATGGTAAGGGATATTAGGAAAATTGTTCGGTTTAGTATTTAACTTAAAAAAGAATAAGCGGGAAGCTGTCGCTATCATGCTTCTAACTCTTGTATCTACAATGATGCTTGGGCTGTTCTTTGCTAATACTTCCAGAATCAATTCTGCATTTGGTACAAGCTTCGAAGAAAGTGGAAGTAAAAATACAATAGTGTGTTTAACGGAAAGGGAATATAGGGACGCATATAAGGATGTTCTGGGAAAAAACTATAAGGTTGATTCGTTAGAGGAAACCAGAATAGAGTATGTTTTTGGTATGTGGGGCTTGGTGAGATTGTATATCATCTGAACTGTGGAGAGAGAATTGCTCCGGTCGAGGTTGAAAAAGATACTTTAGAAGCCTGGAGCAGGTTAAATGATGAATGTGCGGTATTATATAATGATAAATATTCTTCTGAATATTATGACAGACCATTTCAGATTATTAAAACTTCAGACGACATGATGGGATATATAAGTATTGGTGAACCAGGAATATTCTCAGACTTGCTTAAAATAGACAGTAGTAATAAGGCAGTTGCATTTTCGACTATTCCATCCTCAGCAAGCCGTGATATCTATGATATATCTGTAGAGAAAGAAGAATTAAAAGCGGGAAATGAAATAACGAGTATAAATGCAACACATGGAGGAAAATATCGTCTGGTCAGCGAACTTCAGATACTTGATTTAAGTGTAAAGACAGTAGATCTATATACTGATGAAGCATTCTGGTTCAGGATTGGTGATGATATAGCCGGAGGAACTCTAAACGTCGAAAGACCGGAGAACTCTAACATCTATGTATATAACAAATATAATGAAGTCGTTTATTCAACTCATATGCAAATAGATTCTGATATTCCACTTCCTGCCGGAGGATATATTGCATTTTTGGGAGAAACAGGTGGTAAGATAATAGTAGAATAAAACAATTTAGATCATCAGAGCCCTTAAGTTTATGCTTCTTTATTGGATAATCCGGCAAGTAAGGTATTTATATGTAAAAACATAAAAAAGAAATAAAATGGAAATAAAATGGATATAATACTTGACTTATCTTGTTTCGCTATATAAAATGGAAATAAATATAACAGATTAAGGGAAAGAAGGGCGCTATATGACTGTTGATGAGATGATTAAACTTAAGAAAGAATTTGGTTTCTCGTATCAATACATATCTGAAAAATCAGGAGTTCCACTTGGTACTGTTCAGAAGATATTTGGTGGCTTCACTGAAAGTCCAAGATACAGTACTCTTAAAGCTCTCAGCTCTGTTTTTGAAGACATGAACATGGATAAAGATATGGTTATGGAGACTAGTCATTATAATGTAGGTACATCGGCTATACAAATCGACTCATATGAGAATAAGACTTTGGAGGATTACCTTGCTCTTCCTGAGGGAACAAGGATAGAACTAATTGATGGT
Organism: Eubacterium sp.; assembly: GCA_024687845.1. Next base: position 9,670 of record JAILEL010000175.1, on the reverse strand, counting down.
GTATTCTATGATATGGCGGCACCAACATTTGTCCACCAGAGAATAGGGGCGATGTTATTTTATGAATTTGAAAGATTTGTTAATGAAAATGGTGGACCTTGCATTCCGTCTATCGCACCTACTGATGTGCAGTTAGACTGTGATGATAAGACTATGGTTCAGCCGGATGTACTGGTGGTATGTGATAGAGACAAGATTATAAAGGCTCGTGTAGTTGGGGCACCTGATTTGATAGTAGAGGTTCTTTCACCTAGTAATTGGTATATGGATGTTATCAGGAAGAAAAACAAATACCAAAATGCAGGAGTAAGAGAGTATTGGATAATCCTTCTGGATGATAAAAAAGTACTGGTTTATAATTTTGAAGAGTCCTCTGATCCGGTTGAATATACTTTCGAAGATCGGGTTCCAGTTGCTATCTGGGGCGGAAAATGTATTGTGGACTTTAAAATCATCTACAGTAAGATAGAGTTCCTTTATGATTAACTATCAGATAAAAAGGTAAAAAGTCTTGCAGAAAAATTGAAGAATGAGGCACAGGATGAATTATCGCTCATAAGGAATACTTACTATTTTGTCAGGGATAAAATCAAACATTCCTGGGATGCGCAGGATAGACGGGTTACTGTATTCATGCACTTAATACAGTTTATATAGAAAGCTTAAACAAATTGATAAGACTTGATGCAAGAGGTAATAAGGAAGGTGTACATGCTGAGTTTTCTGTAGATGAAGAAATGCTTGCCTTTGAAATCAGGAGTGAAGGCGAGACAGATTATCATTATAATCATTCCTAACCTGATAAGGGGCTGATGAAGGTTCTGGAAGAAAGCACTGATGCCATAGATATGTATCTTCATCATTTGCCGGATCGGCTATCCTATAGTGTCACATATAAGATAGCAGCATCTGATGATATGGATCTTTTGATGAGTAGCAGACTTGAAATGCTTAAGGTGGTAAATAATCTTGATTATAAATATGAGTATAGTGATGAGATAATTAAGAGCAGCAGAGAATATTTCAAAAAAGGAGATCATACAACAGTTCTTGCTATGGACGGAAAAAGAGTCATCGGCTGTGCGTCAATCTGTTATATGTACATCGTGCCGACATTTGACCATCCAACAGGAAAGAGGGCTCATCTCATGAATATATATACGATGAAGGAATGGCAAAGACAGGGCATAGCTGAGAAAAATGGTATCGATGCTGATAGACGAAGCGTGGAAGCGGGGAGTTACAGAAATCAGTCTGGATGCTACAGAAGAAGGCAGACAATTATACAAAAAACTTGGTTTTGCTGAATCAACAGAGGGGCTTTTTATCAGCTCCTTTTTTAAAATCTTATTGTCAAAAAATATAAAAAAGTATGAAAAATACTCCCGGTGTCTACTTTTCTTGACTGATACACAAACTGGTACAAACATAAAACAAAAATGCCGAAAAAACTAAAATAAAAATGCCGAAAAAACTAAAATAAAAATGCCGAAAAACATAAAATATACTTGAATTATTACTTGAAGCATTGCATAATATAGTTGGAGGTATAAGTAATAATGAAATATTATATAAGAGTGGTAGATAAATATATAGATGAAATGATTAAGGCTTTCAATGCTATAAATATAGTGGGTCCAAAAGGTTGTGGAAAAACGAGAACTGCTAAGGAAAGATGTAAAACAATCATTGAGTTCCAGGATGAAGAAAAGAGAGAAGGATATTTAAGCATTGCTAATACAGCTCCCAGGCTATTTTTGAAAAATGAAAAACCTATCTTGTTTGATGAATGGCAGGATGCGCCAAAGATATGGGGAACAATAAGAAATGATTGTGACGATAATCCTGAAGCTTTTGGAGAGTATTATCTGACCGGATCATCAAGTAAAAAAATTGATACCCCTCATACTGGGACCGGAAGAATTTCTGAAATAACCATGTATCCTATGACATTATATGAAACTGGTGAGTCTACTGGAGAGGTTTCTATATCTGAGTTATTTGATGATGATAAGTATGATATTGATGGTAAAAAAAGTAATCTGAAGTTAGAAGATATTTTTTATATTATTTGTCGAGGCGGATGGCCAAGATGCCTCGCAATAAAAGACGGCGCTGCTAAGCTTCGAATCGCAACAGACTATTTTGAACAAATATATAAGAAGGATATTAGTGCGATAGATGGAGTAAAGAGAAATCCAGAGTGGGCAAGAACTATTCTTTGGTCATATGCAAGAAATATGGCTACATTATCCAAGAAAACGGTAATAAACTCTGATATTAGAGCGACGCATAATATAACAGATATTACAATTTCTTCTTATATAGAAGCTTTGGAAAAGTTATATGTTATAAAAGATATAGATGCTTGGACTCCTCAGATAAGATCTAAAACGGCAATTAGATCCGCCAAAAAACACATTTTTATTGATCCATCTATTGGACTTGCTGCTTTGGGAATTAAACCTGAATATTTTTATATGGATTTAGATATGTTTGGTCATGCTTTTGAAAACTTAGTTATCAGAGATCTTTTGTCATATGCTGAAACTCAAAATGCAAGAGTTATGCATTATAGTGATGATACAGGTTTAGAGGCTGATGCAGTGTATCAACTTTCTGATGGAAGATATGCCTTGATAGAGATTAAGACTGGTGTAAATGCAATCCCAAAGGCTGAAGAGGGGTTGTTAAAGTTTAGAGATGTAATTAGACAGCATAATGAGAAGGCTCTTTTGAATAAAGAACATCCAGGCGTTACCTATAGAGAACCATCACTACTTATAATTATATGCGCGAATGCCGAAATGGCATATACAACTGAGAGTGGAGTGAAGGTCGTTCCGGTGGGGTGTTTGAAAAACTAAGGCAATGGAAAAATGAAAAGAAGAAGATAAAAATGTCAAAAAATTTATTTGAAATACTACCGGCTGATTTTTATAAGCCACTTACAAGTAAATACAGAAGAATGTATGCAGATGCAATATTACTGATATTCAATACCTTTAAGCCTGAGATATCCTATGGCGTTAACAGGGATATTATAGTTAGATCCCTCATGGATTATTTTGAGTTGGATGATGATGAGATATCGTTCGATGATGAAACATATGTCAGTGATGCAAGAGATAAAGCAAATGGAGTTATTGCACAGTTAAAAGCTGCAGGATGGCTGGAGTATGAACAGACTGATGACCATCAGTTAAATGTTGTAATGTTCGAATATGCTATTCCAATAATTGAAAGTATGAATAGGGTTATCAAAGAAGAGGAAACGGAGTATCAGGGACTTATTTCTCAGATACATTCAACCCTGCAGAATGATGAATTGCTGGCAAAACCATATGAACTAATTATAGTAGGTGTGGAAGAAAGTACTGAACGTCTTGTTTCAGAACTTAAACGTTTGTCTGTTAGTATTAAAAGATATATGGAAAAGCAGACAAATGAGATGGATGCAAATGAAGTTCTGGAGCATTTCTTTAATTATCACCAGGATATAGGTTCGAAGGCTTATCTTAGAATGAAAACTGCAGAAAACATAGCATATTTTAGAAGTTCAATTATAGATAGAATAGATTATATACTTAGTAGTTCTGATATAATGTCGAGAGCCGTGAAGGGTTATATGGAGGTCCGGAAAGTTGAGGACGCTGATATAGCTTATGACAGCCTGGTAAGTAATCTGATAGATATAAAATCCGATTTTTATAAAATTGATGATATTATCGAAGAGATAGATAGCAAACATACAAAATATATGAAAAATGCGGTAAGACGAGCTCAGTTTCTGCTTGCTACGGGCAATAATCTAGAAGGGAAACTGTCAAGGATTCTTAACCTTATGGCAGAAGATGTGAGTAATGAGCGGAGTGCACTTTTTGAAGTAGATGAAAAGGCTAACATGAAGATTTCAATATATCCGCAGAGGTATATATCTCCAGAGTCACTAAAAACTATGCCGGTTAAGAAACAGATGACAGATATAGGAATTATAAATACTGCCCCTGTAATGACAGAAGAGGAAAGAGCGCTTTACAAGGAAGCACTTAGACAAAAGAACAGGCGCAGATTTACAAGAAAAAATGTTAATGCCTTCGTCATGGAACTTCTGAAAGATAAAGAAAGAATACCAGTTACTGAGATTGAGATTAATTCTAAAAGGGATCTTATAAGGCTTATATATATAAGCATTTATGCTGGGAACCAGGCAAATATTTACAAGGTTAAGAGAACTTCGCGGAGTGTTCATATTGGTGATTATAGTTTGCCTTATTTTGAGATAATCAGGAGATGATATTAGATGTTTGAAGAATTTGAAAAGGTGATTAATTCTGTCGCAGAAAAGGAACGGTTTCGAGTCGCAGCGAATAAACTACTTAATCAGTGTTTTCTGCTTAAAAAGAAAGAGGATACCAGGAAAGATTATATCTATGTCAGAGAGAACAAAGAGCTATTTAAAATGTATTTTGACATGATAGGGTATTCGGTAAGAATTAATGAGGATCAGGGTGTTATAGCGCTTTCAAGTGATTATGATACCGGGCGGATGCAATTTAATAAAATGGAGAGCATTTTTCTGCTTATTATCAGACTTCTATATATCGAAAAACGTAAGGAAATATCAAGTTCCTATGAAGAAGTGATCGTTCTTATGGAAGAAATCAGAGAAAAGTATTCTCTTCTTAAGATAAAGAATAAGCCTAATATGGATAAAGGCACTGAAAAAGGAATGATATCTATATTCAGACGGTATAATATTATTAGAAATATTGATTCTGATGTAAATCAGGCTGACTGCAGAATCATAATATATCCATCAGTACTAATGGCTCTTACGGTTGATGATATAAATGAATTTTATGAAATGACTGAGAAGAAGCTGCAGAGCTATGCAAGATATAATGGCAAGAATGATGATGACGATGAAAAAAATGAGGAGAACTAGCCAGTATGGATAATTATATGAAAAAACTGACCAGAATACAGCTGGTAAATTGGCATTTCTTTGAAAATGAACAGATTTGTTTAAATGGCTCAGCTCTTATTAGTGGCGAAAATACTGCTGGAAAATCTACTATTCTTGATGCAGTTCAGCTTGTCCTTACGACAAATTCACGTAAATTTAATATGGCAGCAAATGAAAAGGGAAATCGTGATCTGAAGGGCTATGTAAGATGTAAGGTAGGAAATGTTGGTGAGACCTATCATAGAAAAGGTACGGTTCCCGGAAATGTTGCATTGGAATTTTATGAGGAGAAGACAGATAACTACTTTGTTATTGGAGTGCATCTTCTTTCAGCTGATGAGGAGAGTCCTGTAATAAAAAAATGGTACTCTGAAGAATGCAGATTAGAGGATTTAAGTTTTATCACAGATGGAAGACCGTCTCTATCTGAAGAATTTCGAAATAAAACCAGACGAATAAAATATATGGATACAGATAAGTCGGCCAGAGACCGCTTCCGACATAGAATGGGTAATTTGGACGATAAATTTTTTGATATTATACCGAAATCAATGGCATTCAAGCCTATGGATAATGTTAAGGATTTTATCAACAAATTTGTTCTTAGTGAAAGCCGGGTTGATGTGGAAAGTCTAAAGAAAAATATCACCCTTTTGGATGAACTGGAAAAAACGCTTAATAAGACAAGAAAACAGCTTAATGGTTTAAATAATATACTTAAGGTCTTTGATGAAATAGATGCAAAGGAAAGGGATATAAAGGTTAATGAAATCCTTCTCAGACTTGCAGAAAAAGATTCTTTGGCGATTGCTATAGAAAAACAGAAGGAAGATAAAAATATAAAAACTCAGACTGTCAGTGGTATTGAGGATAAGGTTAAGGCTTGTGATAAAAATATAAAAAGTCTCGAAGATGAAATATTATCGTTGAATGTAAGTATTTCTAATAATGAGTCAAGTAAGCTGGTTGAAAGTCTCCGAAATAGACAAGACTTTCTTACAGATGAAATAAAAACTGAAAAAGCTAATAAAAAATATTTGGAAAATGAAATAGGAAAGTTGACTAAATACCTCCGAACTATTAATAATCTTCTGAATGAAAAGGTTGTTGGACAGGAAAATGTTGGTTTAATTCTGGAAGCCGGATATGAGGATGAAAAGGCTGGTATCCTTAGTAAAATGTCAAAGCATTTTGCAACAGGATTTCAGGAGAAAATAAATAAAAATGCTCAGTTGACAATACATATGGACGAATTGGATGCTGAAATAGATGATTTTAGGGAAAAGCAAAAAACTTTGGAAAAAAGGCAGCTGAGTTATCCTTTCGCTACAACTGAGTTGAAAAAACTCATTGAACAGGAATATAGCAGAAAGGGAATCAATTCTAAAGTATATATATTATCAGATCTTTTGGAAATAACTGATGAGAGATGGAGAAATGCAGTAGAGGGTTATCTCAATACCCAGAAGTTTTACTTGGTAGTAGAGCCTGAATATGTAAATATTGCGCTTGAAGTATATGACAGAAATCGTAGCAGGATACATTCTGCGGGTATTATTAACACCCACAAACTCCCTGTGGATTATGTGGAAAACAGCAGAAGTCTGGCATATGTAATGAAGACAGAGAATAGGTATGCTAAGGCATATGTAGAATATATTCTCGGAAGGGTTATCAGATGTGAAAATGTCCTAGAACTGGAAAATTATAAGATAGCTATTACTCCTGAATGTATGATGTATCAGGGGTATGTAGTAAGGCATATAAATCCAAGAGATTATAAAGATCCATTTATAGGAATAAACGCTTACAGAGTTCAGCTCGAAAATGTAAGAAAAAGCCTTGAAGAGCTTTCAACAAACAGAAAAATACTTCGACAGGAAATAGAAAAATATAGTGAGATAGTTAGTTCAGGAAATGGCGTTAACATTGATATGATAAAGCTTTATATGAATAGTCCTTCGAAGATAAAAGGTCTGGAAAGTGATCTGGCTTCAGTGAAGGCAGAACTGAAGACAGCAGAGAAAGATCCAACTCTTATGGAGCTTATGTTCAAACTGGAAGAAAAAAAGGATAAATTACAGTACATAAAAAATGAAAAGGATAATCTTATAGAAGAAAGAGCAAAGCTGAGTAATCAGATTGATAATCTGAAAGAAAGGATTTCTTCGAATAGTGAGATTCTTGAGTTAAAGCAAAGAGAGCTTGCAGATATTTATGAGCAGACTGGAACGGAATACAAGATAGCTTCGGATAAGTATCAGCAGAATAGAAAGTCAAAAGAGTCTCAAAAAATATATGATAATTTCAGTCCGCAAAAAACTCAGTTCGAAAATGAAAAGAATAATCTGATAAAAGAATTATATGGTCTTCAGAGTGACTTTAATGCTGAGTTTTCTCTTGATTTCACTACAGGAACAGAAGAAACCTCTCAGTATCGGGAAGCTGCAAATAAGCTTGCAAGGGTAGAAATTGTTAAATACGAAGAAAAACTCCGGACTGCGAAAATGGATTGTGAGAGTATATTCCGAAGTGATTTTTTGTCGAAGATGAAGGAACATATCGAGAATGCAAAGCAGGAATTCCGTAATCTTAATAAAGCTCTTGAAAATGTTTATTATGGTGAAGATAGTTATCATTTTAATATTACATATGACAAGAGGAAGGAAAGTCTCTATAAAATGATTACTTCAGAGTATAATATGGAGGGTGAAAATAACCTTTGGACTAGTGCATTTGAGGAAGAGTACAAGGATGAGATTGAAGACTTATTTGCAAAACTTATGGTTGGTGATGATAAAGGTGAAAAGGTAATTGAAGAATATACTGATTATAGATCCTATCTTGATTATGATATTGAAATCAGGAAAAAGAATGGGCATAGGCAGAAATTCTCTGATATATATGGAGAAAAAAGTGGAAGTGAAACACAGGTTCCTTATTATGTGGCGATAGCTGCTTCGTTTTATCAGCTTTATAGATATGGTAATTCAGTTCGACTTATGTTACTAGACGAAGCGTTTGATAAAATGGATGATGAAAGGATTAAATCGATGCTTGAATTTATGAATGGACTCCATTTGCAGGTGATTATGGCGACGCCGCCATCCAAGATTGAGATTATCGGAGAGCAGGTTGGTTGTATACTTACCGCTATAAGAGATGGAAACAGAAGTATAGTGGAAGAGTATGAATTATAATATGAAATAGTCGTCCAAAATCAAAAGTGCTTATGTTTGCATGAGGTTTTTGACTTATGGCTTTTGCATATTAAAAATATATTTTTAGGGCAGGATATGGTATTAACAAAAGAACAAAAGATGATATTGAACACTCTTATAGATAAGTATGAGCGAAGTGCTTCATTTCGTGGCGAGAGTAAAAAAACACAGCATTTTAATATTAAACCAGAAGAGATATATCCTAAGTATATTGATGAACGTGAGTATGATTTTTTTGTAAGGCTAAACCAGGATATCAGAGATATAAGTTCTGAGGGATATGTTACTATTTCTGAAATTAATATGCGTGTAATCAGGATAACACTCGTAATCGAAAGGCTGGAAAATTTGTACTCTGTTTTAGATAGAGAGCCAAAGAAGGATAAGCTTTCGATGATTGGAGGAATTCTGGAAAAACACAAGGATAATTTATGTGCATTAAATACTGATAGTGATATAGCAACGGCTTTACGGAGATATATAGATGCACAAAGCAGGAGAATATCAGAGGGAAAGTTTCCAGAGTATTATGAAGAAACAGAAAAGGATCCGATAGCGGATTATAATGATTTCTGGAAAGCTCTAAAATTTCTTCTGTCTATTGAGGATGAATTATATATAAGAGATATATCCGTGCGTCTTTTTAATGATTCAAAGCGTCTTGAAAAGCTTAAAGGAAGGATATCAGGATGTTTATATAAATATGGCGATTATCCGGAAAAAGATTCTGTTTTTGAGGAATGTGGAGTTATTCAGACTCCTTCATATGTTATGGTACGTGGCCCAATAGAAATAATATTTGGAGAACAGCTTCTTGATATAGGAAAGCTGACGGGGGATATAGCGTTTTCAACAGAAACACTGAAAGATATTACAGGAATAAAGGTTAATGGTAAAAGGGTGATTACTATCGAGAATCTCACAAGTTTTCATAGTATATCGCTTTCTCCTGAAGAGGTAGCAATATTTCTAGGAGGATATCATAATAGAACGAAGAGAGAGTTTCTGAAGGCGCTATACTTAAATAATAAATCTCTCGATTTTTGTCATTTTGGAGATATAGATGCGGGTGGATTCTATATATATGAACATTTGAGAAAAAAGACTTCTATACCGTTTAAGACACTGAAAATGGGTAAGAAAATGCTCATTCAGTATAGTGAATTCACAAAGAAATTATCTTCAAATGATATAGCCAGAATAAAAAAACTTATAGAAAAGTATAAGTGTGCAGAAATATATAATCCTGAGAGTAGTAGAATTATAGAAACTTTGGAATATATGATAGAAAATAATGTGAAACTTGAACAGGAGGCTATTCAGTAATAAGTAATTATTATTACACTTATGTCATATTATGATGTGGGTGTCAAAAGTACCTTTTGACACCATATGACATACGGATTGCTCCATTTCTTACGAAATTCTCGCAATCCTAGAAACATTCGGAAACCGCTATTTTTCTAAGAAAAATGCTATT
>JAILEL010000159.1 GCA_024687845.1 Eubacterium sp. | reverse complement strand
ACTAATACCATCAAAAATTGATTGACACAGAGAGGCCATCTTCTTTGGGGACTGTTTCATTCCATCTTTGTTCCAGGTTATTATTATCTTGTAGAGTGCAGCTTCTGCTGCAATCTTGGTATACTTATCTTCAATAGTTTTAGAAGGGTAGCGATAACTAATAAAAGATCCATTTTTGAACATACTGTCAAATGGTATATTTGCATTTATAAGAAGGCTTATAGTCTCGGCATTTCCTTTTAAAGTAGTAAATAGTTCCAGAAACATACCATACAGATTATTTTTATGTTCGGGATTATCTAATATGCGGCATAGCTCATTAGTTACCTCCTGACCAATCTCTTTCAGAATATCTTCTTTGACTGAGTAATTTCTATAAAAAGCGGTTCGTGATACGCCAGCTCTTTTAACAATATCCGTGATAGTTATTTTATTAAAATCCATTTCGTTCATAAGATATATAAGAGCCATAGAAAGGCATTCTTTTGTAAGTTTATTTGATTCTTCGTTATTTAGACGAAGTATTTCTCTTTTCTCAAGTTCCGTTTTATACTCTTTTTTACTTTCCATTGATAAAATCCTTTCGAAATGTTTTGACTTTACAGATTTGTTAATTATGTTCAGTCCAAGAACAGATATATTGACGAACACGTGTTGTGATGCTACACTTGTAAACACAAAGATATTATAACATCATCTGTTATAAATACAAGTATTAATGAGGTTAAGTTGTATGACAGTATATTTTGATAATTACAGCTTAATAGATTACCTTGCGATGATTTGTTTTATCTCATTTCTGGGGTTTTGCCAGGAGAACATATGGATGATGTTCCGTAAAGGATATATCGACAACAGAAATATGAATCTGCCATTTTTACTGGGATATGGGGTCCTTGTTACATGTATATATTTTGTGATGGGGGTACCTGACAGTAATCATGTAGGAATATACTATGTTAATACATTTGTGATTGTTTCAGTAGGAGAGATATTACTTGGTAAAACCGTGGAAAAGTTATGCGGGATATATTACTGGGATTATTCGGCATTACCGTTTCATATAACGAGATATACAAGTGTCTTTACGAGTATAGGATTTTCTCTTATTATCACAGGATTTATGAAAAAGCTATTCATTCCGATCATGGATACTTTACATGGAGAGATGGACTTGAAAAGAAGTATAGTGGTCTGTATTATAATGAGCTTTTTGATTGCTGATTTTATATATAGCTTTGGCTACATGATCAAATATAAGAATTTTTATTATAAGTGGAAGAAGGAAATCAAGCTCTTTCAAAATAGTAAAACATCACGTAAAGGAGAGAGTGTGGCATGAAAAAGAAAAGTGTTATTATTACATGTGCTTCTGCATTCGTTGCATGTTCTTTGTGGTTGGTTTATTTTCTCGTAAGAAAATTCAAAAGTAAAAAGAAAGCCGACTCCGAAGAAGACGAGACGATAGAGGATCCTTTGCCAGAAGGATATTCACAAGGCAAAAAGCGAGAAGTAGCTAGTTAGTTTTATAATTTTTTTCTAAAGTATTTTATGCAAATGTGGAAAAACAATACATGACACAACGGATGATCTTTTCTATAAGGGAACTATAATTGCAGATCAGGATATGGCGTCTATGAGTAGAAGTACTTATAGGCGTCTTATTTCATATATTCAGAATATAAGTCTTATGATATATTTTAATTTTGAAGCAAAAATATTTAGAGAAAACTTAGTATGATAACTTCCAGTTTTATGTGAGGGGAAAAGAAGATGCTGTAATATCGGTTTTCTTGACTGGTGCATTGCGGCGAGGATAATGATGAATAAATGACATTTTTTTGCGGAAATTATAGTGAATAAATGACATTTTATGTTAAAAATTATGTTGAATAAATGACATTTTTATAATAGAATTATGGTGAACAGATGAGAAATTCTATAATAGATATAAAGAGGTCATTATATGTTTAAAAGAAAAGTATTTGAAGAACTTACGGATTGGAAAAACAACTACGCGCCAAAATATGCTGCGTTGCTCGA
>JAILEL010000099.1 GCA_024687845.1 Eubacterium sp. | reverse complement strand
ATCTATACTTCCATCATTATCTATAATCAACAAGGGATTCAAAACTCTTAGAGTTCTTAGAATGGTAAGAGCATTTAAGGTTTTTAAAGTATTTAAGGCAATAAGATATTCAAAGAGCTTTAAAATAATAGGGCATGTGATATCCCCTGCGGGACAGATGGTCTCAGTTCTATCCTTTCATACACTCCCAATATCACATCAAAAAACTTCTTCTCTATCTTCCTATCCAAGCGAACCTTGCTTCATATCTTTAGCCTGATTTTCAAGCTTCTTCTTAGTCTGCTTTACTGGAGCAGTATTCTTCTTAAATGTAGCATCCTGTACGCCAATCAGGTCTGCATGAAGCTTTGACTTAAATCCCGGATCATTCATAAGTTTTGAAGGTGTCAGTCTATTATTATTTTTATGAGTTTTGTAATAATTCTTTACCGCCGCATCAGCCTTTTGTTCCAATGATTCGATTAGCTTCTCGGGTTTTGCGAAAGTATCAGCTGCTATTGCCTCAGCAACATGCTTTCCAGCAGGTGAAGCAATAAACTGATTGGTCATCATCTTTCCTAATCCTTCACCAATACTCAGCTTTGAATCTATATATTCTTCAGGCGACTCATATATGCCACCCAGCATATTATTGATATTACTCCTGCATAGTTTCTGAACAACCTCAGCCTTTCGCTCTATAGAGTTCCAGCTTGAGAATGCTTTCAGAGGAGACTTCTTACAAACCGATTTAAATATAGGATTATTCGCAAGCTTTTCAGCCTCCTTCTCCAGCTGTCCAGCCTTTAACTCATTGGAAATAACCTGTATCTCACTCGGCTTTATTCCCACCTTATACATTCTATCCATATATTTCATGGTTACATAGTTCTTAGCCATTTCACTTACGCTCATCTTTTCATTTAAGGCAAGATAATAATCAGGCTTATAATCTGTTCTGTAATTCTGAGCCATGAACTTATTCTTAGAATTGAGCACGCTCACAAGCTGCCTCTGACCAAGAGATGACTGATACATATTGTTAAAGAGCTTCTCATGTCGGATAATCGGGTCCTTCAGCATTTGTTCTTCATGTATTTCAATAAAATTATCTGTATGATCACAGATTTCACCATATGGCTTATCCATAAATGAGATTCCATTTTCATCCTTGCATGGTTCAAACTGTCTTCTCATATTGTCATAGCACGTCACAAAGCCCGGAAGCTTTTTACACATATCTACAGCCATATCCTGTCTGGTCTGTCCAGAGCCGGTAATTGGTCCAAATAATAAACCTTCATGCTCCTTACGATAAGCATCCGCTTTCTTATAAAGTTCTACAAATGATTTCTTGAGTTCAACAGGAAGAGTGTTAGGATCATCCAGTTTTTCGATACAATTCTGGAGAGCAACAGTAAGATCCTTATAAGACTCCGATCCAACCATCTCCTCAGTATTTTCAAAATTCTTATCCTGTTCTTCCAGACCCTGAGAATTTATGAGCATTGTCTTCCAGTTTCCAAGTTCATCCTTAAAAAGATCCATTCCATGATCCATAACCCACTTAGACTTTATAAAAGCTCTGGCATTCTTATAAGACATATCATCATTAACAACGAATCTCTTATCCGTGAGCTGTGCCTTTTCAAAATCTTTTCTGTCTATGGTCTGAAGTCTGTCAAGTACAGCGCTGGCTGCCTTAACTCTATCAAATTCATAATCAGATCTTTTATGTGATTTCTTTGGATCATTTAATTCCTTATTCTTGTACTTAATATACGCATCAGTACTCTTTATAGCATTCTTCTTAAGGTACTCATACTTGTCCGGGAATTTATCCTTATCTACCTCAGCAAGCAACTTCAGGTCACTCTTCATCTTTCTATACTCGCTAGATGACCTGACCACCTTACTATCTACACTATCTATATGATTATATAAATCTTCTGGAGTACCAGCCAGCTTTAGCTTATCATTTGCATCAAGAACAGCTTCTTTTCTTTGTCCTATTATTGCAGAAAGACTATCTATTGAATCCTTAT
>JAILEL010000006.1 GCA_024687845.1 Eubacterium sp. | reverse complement strand
GCTTGAATAATTCAAAGAGTGATGGGCAGCTTTTCTGTTCGTCACTCTTTTATTTGGTTCATAGTAGCCGGGTAAGATTTGGAACATATTCATTAATATATGCATCAATATATCACCCTACTTTTTCACCAGAGCGACATATGATAGAATAATACATATTTCATAAAGGAGATATTAAGCTTATGAAAAATAAAAAATACCTTATAATAGGTTTGATCATGTCTATGTCACTGATTACTGGATGTGGTATATCTGATTTTACAAATTTAAAAAATTCTGAAAATGAAAACAATGATGAAATAACTGAAGTAGTAACTGAAATAACTACTGAAGAAGTGTCTGAAGAAAGTACCACAACTGAAGCAGAAAACTATACTACAGAGATAGAGAAAACTGAATCTACCACAGAATCAGTAGATTATAGTCAGTTTGATATAATATCAGGCAAAAGCTATAAAGTATTTGGAAGCCAATATGCTCTTGAATGGACAGATGTAATATCAGTTAATCAGGACGGCTCATTTTCTGGAACTTCTATAACATATGGAGAAACAGAACAAACCAATACATATGAAGGTAGATTCAACGCACCAAATGAAGGTGAAGATCTTATTTATAGAATAAATATAGCTGAGTCATCCCCATCTTACTGGGCAGAAGGCACAGACGTTGTTTTGTATGATAAAGGCTTTCCTAATATGATGCTTCCTGAAGAAGTCAGAGATTGGATTAGTTTTTCATTATATAAACAGATATTAGACGATACCTATATTCCTTGTCAGCTTATTTATAATACAAATGATAGATCGATTTATGCAGATGTCGATTATCTAAATGAGCACGAACCTGGAAACAACGATTCTTCTACAAATCTTACTTCACCATTTTATGGGATCTGGTGTTATGGCGGAAAAGATGAAAACGACGCTTATTCTTTTGCACAGGAACTCACATCGAAAGGTCTTGACGGAAAAGTTTTTGTGACTACAGACTGGAGTAATCTTAATTCTGAAAAATTCTATGTTGTTACTGCTGGAACCTATACAACAGAGGAAGAAGCCAATAATGCACTTTCAAATGTACAAAATGCAGGATACGGAGATGCATATGTCAAATACTCTGGTGATTATATTGGGGAATGATTTGTAAAATTTTAATATCTGTAGAATATAATAACTAAGGAGAAGAACTGTGAGAAGAATAAATAAAAACAAGCTTTTAGCTATATCTTTATTAACATTTTGCGGATTAACTATTAACGGATGTTCAGAAAAATTTAATGAACACGCAGAAATAGCAACTGAAGAAGTTGTAGAAGATGTCGTAACTTCAACTGAACATGAAACATCGGAGGTTAGTACAGAGAGTACTACAGAAATCACTACGGAAAGTACAACAGAAAATACAACAGAAAGTACTATGGAAGAGGTTATCGAAGATGATTTTGCTCTTCCAGAAGAACTTAAAGGTTGGATTGAAAAATGTATCAATTCCGATAATGTGATAGATGAATATCAGTTAATGCATGGATATTATTATCTGATGGAAGGTGTTGAGGGTTATTCGAGTAGCGAATTTTATTATAGCGCCCCATTTTATGATTATATTACTGTAACTGATGGCACACCTGCATTTACGTTATCAGAGATTAATGGTGATGCAAAATATTACAGATATGTTGGTAATGGTCGTGGAGAAAAATATAAACTTGATTGTGGAAGAGCTGTAATAGATGTAACAGGAGAAGATCTCGCTGCTGTATATTATGCATTCTATGATTCTGATTTTTCTCTTTTTACAGCTGGAGTTCCAGGCGATGATAGTAGTTCTGAAAGTAAAAAAGAAGATGATTCTTCAAATAAAGATGATTCTAAAACAAGTACTTCAGATGTAGACTATAGTGCTTATCAAAGTATAATAGATGGCTGTCTTGGTTCTCAAGGAACAAGTAGTACATATTATCTATTATGTGATATGAATGATGATGGAATAAAAGAATTGGTTCTTACATCACCTTCAGATGCTGTAGGTGATGAGATGTTAAGAAATATACACTTCTATTGCTATAATAATGGTTCTCCTGAGTGCGTTGCTTCTGATAAAATAGAAGATAATATTGATGCATTTTATTTTGGATATTCAGATGGTAAAAAGTTCCAGATGGTATCATTTGGAGCAGGAATGGCTGTATATTGGAATTTGACAAATTTTTATCTAGAGGGCGATACAGTCAGAAAAGAGGTAATTCCTTCGGAAGGTTATTCTGATCCTGATGAAGCTGATAGAGATGGAAAGGCACAAATAACA
>JAILEL010000391.1 GCA_024687845.1 Eubacterium sp. | reverse complement strand
AGGTCCATTTAAAAAACCTCTATTAACAACTTTTCCAAGAGTAATTGCATGATAGCTCACTTCAATCATCCAGCCGATTACAGAATATATCATGAAATACCATAGTATCTCATACATTGTCATTCCACATATCATAGTTTTTCCTCGTTTGTAGCTATTTATTTCAAATTAATATATACTTCTGGTCCAATCGTATCAATACACAATAAAAGTTTTGTGTCTAAATGCATGGTCAATATTCAGGTTCATGGAAAAAATAAAAAAGCAATTGACACCTTTGAAAAAAGGTGTTAATTTTATATTGAGGTTAGTTACAAGAGTAACTAACCAACTAACTAACTGTCAGGCTGGCAACCAAGCAAACAAGCAAATAAGATTAATGAATAGTAAAGATAGTAAAACGACAGATTAAGGAGGAGACGGATTTGGAAATAGATGAGAATTCTCTTACCCCTCTATTTATACAAATAGCTGAATGGATTGAAAGTGAGATATTATCGGGAAATATTGAAGAAGGCGAAAGTATTCCTTCAACGAATCAGTTTGCTTCTATATATGGGATTAATCCTGCGACTGCCAGAAAGGGATTTGATCTTCTGACCGAAGAGGGAATTATTTATAAGAAACGTGGAATAGGAATGTTCGTTTCCGAAGGTGCAAGAGAGAAGCTGAAGGATAAAGCTAGGACTAAGCTCATAGAGGAGCACATTTCAAAACTTGTTGAAGAAGCTAAGAAGCTTGGAATAGGCAAGACGGAGCTTATCGATATTATCAGAAAAGATGAAAGTTGGGGTGAGAAATCGTGATTACAGTTGAGTTAGATAAAGTGAAAAAGAGTTTTGGAAATGCACTCGTTATAGATGACATTGATCTTAAGTTGGAGGATGGAAAGACTTATGCTCTTCTTGGCAGAAATGGTTCCGGAAAAACTACTCTGATGAATCTGATGTGCACGAAATATCTGCCTGACAGTGGAGAAATAAAGCTGATGGATGAAGTAGCTTATGAAAATGACCGAGTACTTTCTGATATATGCTTTATGAAGGACTTCGTTCCGGCATTTGAGGATATGAAGGTTTCAGCAATATTCAAATATGCTGAAAAATTCTATGCAAGGTGGAACAAAAAACTTGAGGAAAAGCTTACGAGACAGTTCGGACTCGAGGCTAAGAAGGTTTACGGATTCCTTTCAAAAGGTCAGCAAACTGCAGTTGGCCTGATCGTAGGTCTTTGCAGCAATACAAGAATATTGCTTCTTGACGAAATATATTCAGGTTTAGACGCGGTAGCGAGAAAAGAATTATATACCATTATCATGGAAGAACAGGAACGTTATACGAGAACAATGGTTTTATCAAGCCACTTGATTGAAGAGATGACGAATCTTTTCTCAGATGTAATTATTCTGCATGATGGCAAAATAATTCTTAACGATTCGCTGGATACAGTTCAGACTAAGGCAAGGAAACTAACAGGACGTAAGGATGCGGAGGATATTCTTTCTTCAAAGAATGTACTTGGCAGATCAGCAGTTGGCACAATGTCAGAAATCTATCTGTATGATGATCTTTCAGATTCAGAATTGACCGAGCTGAGTGGAAGAGGATATAAGGTTGCGTCAATGAACCTGCAGGAACTCTTTACGGCGATGACTGGTGGTATATCTACTACATCAGAAATTGAAAGTAATCATGAAGATTAAAGATTTTCATAAAATTTTAATGATGGGAATGATATGTTTATGGAACTAATCTACGGAAATATTGCCATAATCCTTTTGGTCGTTTTTGAATGCATTTATGTATTCATAAATCCTAAGATTGATAAAGGTTTTGAACTTCGAAGAGTTTTCGATTTCAGGAGAATGGCGAATATTAAAACAAATGTAATAAAGAATGTAATTGGCATATTGGTTACCTGGGTGACATATATTGTTAGTTGCAAGCTGATGTTTATAGGAATGATACCATCAAATGAGCAGGATTCTTGGATCGAATTCAGACCAAGAGGTTATGCTGCATTTCTCCTTCTTGTAGTATCTATATATATGCTGAATACCGGAATGACAGAGAAACTGATTTATAAAGTTTTTCTCATTATAATTTTTGCATCAGGCCCTGTTATTACGTTGATTGGGATAATTAATCTATATGCCTTAAATGAATATATGGGTATTATAACTTTGTTCTATGGCGTTATTTTTGTAATTTCTCTGATAATGTTTATTCATTACTGGACTAAAGAGGATGTGAGGTGAGAAAATGCGTGGAAGTAGAAAACTTAATCTGAGAGATGCGGCTGTATTTGTACTTTTTCTGACAATCTTCTTTATGGTATTTCCACCACTTCTTTTCTCAGCTGATGCCGCTGTTGCAGGTGCATCTTTTTATGAATCTATGATAGGAGATACATTTCACGGAGTACTGATAGACTGGGCAGTTCTTACAGCTGTATTTATTACATTTTTAATTGAAGGGCGCGCAAAAAAGAAGAAGCTGTTCATGACATTTGGATTTAATCAGAAATCTTACTATAAGCAGGCCTTTAAACAAAATACTATAAAGGGAATTATTTTCGCAGTTATCAGAACGATTTATCTTTTTATTTTTTCTGGAAACCTATATAACTGTATAAGCTATAAAGATAATCAAAAGGAAATAGATTGGACTCTCGGATTTATAGAAAGAGTCAAAGCAGATCCGGATGAATATGACTATATAACTGAAAATAGTGATTTGTTGAAAATTCCGGAATATGTTAAGTCAGCGCATCTGGTATATGATACTGACAAAGTAGTTGTTCCGATTTTGTTTCTTCTAGTTTCAAGTTTCATGATTTATATGATACTTGTGATGACTAAGGATATTCGGGACGTGCGTGAGATGGCTAAGAAAAATGAGATAGCAGAGGGCGCAGAGCTGACTGGAAAGAAGAAAGTACTTCGTGGAATAGGAAATGGTGCAGTATCCGTACATGTTATCTTGACCTGGATTCTCTGTTTTATGATGACGCCGCTTCTTTATTTTGGAAGAGTTGATACAGGAAGCGATACAGTGAATATGAAAGATTACGACTATGGTGTAATCAGAGAAGGTTATTATTTTGACTCAGAACTGAATGATTTTAAAGAGATTATATCTTATGTAAAAGAAATAGAAGAAAATTATGATGATGAATGTACATATGTAAAGGATACATATCCAGGCTGGACTGATCTTATTGATACAATGCCTCAAAACAGGTTATCCAGAACGTGGATAATAATATTAGACCTTTTTGATTACTTTGGTTTTTATACCCCGGTAGTAACCCTTCCAAATGGAATTCGACTTGGATTCGGCAATTATTCACAGATGATTTTTATGATGATACTAGTTATATCATTTGTAATAACCTGGAGAATTCATAAGAAAAAGAGTTTTGCGATAAAAGACTGGGTAGAATAAAAAATATCTCTGACTTTGTTTTTAGGACAGAGTCAGAGAAGCTTAGTTTAGAGTATCCTCATTTCAACGAATCCGGTTGCGATAGATAAGGCGTGTATTGATCTTGTTAAGCAGAGTGAAGATCCAGGAAAGGAGCATTTTCTGGAGAGAGTAACATCAAGAAATGGTGAACATACGATTGATGCTGCATGTGAGCTTGGAATCGGTGTGATGGAATATGAATTAATTGAATGATTCAGCAAACGATTGAAAGCATACAAAAGATAAGGAGAAGTCGGATCAGGATGATCGGAGATGAGAGATATAAAAAATTCCTGATTATTTAAATAGTTCCTCAATCTGATTCTGGAATCTGTGATGTTTTATATTTGGAAAGGCTATAATCAGTCTTCTGGTACCAAATAGCCTTCGGTACATGATTTCTTTTCGAATATGATCAAACCTGCCTTCAAGCTCGGCACGTTTGCTCTCATATTCGAATTTTTTATCTTGAATAGCTTCAAGTAATACTTCTTTCTTCTCTTCGACTTCTCTATGTTCTTCTTCAATCTTATCCACAGCTTTAAGAGTACTGTTTCCAATAAGTTCTGACATATCTTCGCTAAGTTTGGAAATAGATTTCTGCAGTTCTTCCATTTTTTCGAGTTCTTTATTCAGTTTTAGTACGGTAAGTATAGTAATAACAACATCTGAAAGAAAGGTCAGATAAACAATGATCAGAATGATTATTCCTATGAATTTGGGAATAATAGTTACAAAGCCCTCAAACGATGGCTGTATAATTCTAAGTACAAATGCAATAGCAAGTCCCCAGATAATGCTGAATTCCAAACATATATATCCGTTCAGATTAAATCTGCGGTCACTGTAATCCCACCACCTGGCATGAAAAATCTTATCCAGCAGAAAACCAGCTATAAATTCTACAAGAGTGGCAAAGGTTATTCCAATCAAAAATAATATGAAAGTGTGTGCAGCCTCTATATTAGTATTCAAATTAAATAACCTGTTGATAGCATATAACACAAATAATACCATGAGTACTCCGGAACCATATACAGGACACAAAGGTCCATTTAAAAAACCTCTATTAACAACTTTTCCAAGAGTAATTGCATGATAGCTCACTTCAATCATCCAGCCGATTACAGAATATATCATGAAATACCATAGTATCTCATACATTGTCATTCCA
>JAILEL010000345.1 GCA_024687845.1 Eubacterium sp. | reverse complement strand
TATTTCGTCAAAAAAAGTGGCTTACATTTTTAATATTTCGGCAGGTATTACCATAGGTAAACCACCGGTTTATTCAAACTGGTCATAGGAAATGCTACTATGCAGATGCTGGACGTAGTATATTACTTTGGCCATTAAATGTCGCCGTTCATGCAAGCAGATGATCGCGATATTTAGTTGTCGGAGTAATACAATGTGTGCACGGCCGGGAAAGGCGCTTCAAACTGTAACTCATTACGAGGAGAAAATAGTATGACAGATAACACATTGATATTAGGAGAAGGAAAGTATTTCAATATGGATTGCCATAAAACGAAACTTAATAATAATGTACTGATCGTAGGCGCTTCCGGAAGCGGTAAGACAAGAAGTTTTGTCATTCCGAATCTTATACAGGCCACGGGGAGTTATGTTATCTCAGATCCGAAAGGGAATCTTTACAGGAAATATGGGGCATGGCTTGAGAAGAAAGGGTATTTAGTGAAGAGACTTGATTTTACAAAACCTTTGGTATCCGAAAGATATAATTTATTCCGTTATATACATGATGAGCAGGATATAGTGAAACTAGCTCATATGCTTATAGGGACCGAAAAAAACTACAGTAAGGATCCGTTTTGGGATGAATCAGCCCAGCTTTTAGTGCAGGCAATACTAGCATATTTATGGGAAAAGAATGATACAGATAAACAGAATCTGCATTACGTGCTGGAATTGCTCAGGAAGAGTAAAGCACTGGAAGATATGATTACGGATAAGAGTGAATTGGACAGTATTATGGAAACGCACAGAAAATTAAACAATAATAGTTACGCATGCCGAACATACGATAAAGTTCGAGTGTCACCGGATGTAACGCTGCGTTCCATTATTGTGACTGCAACGGCCCGGCTTGGAATTTATGATATTCCTGAACTGAATAAAATGATGGAGGACGATGATCTTAATATTACTTCCCTGGGAGAAAAAAAGACGGCATTATTCGTAGTAGTGAGCGATTCGGACCGCTCGATGGATACCCTGGCCGATCTATTCTTTACCCAGGCCATAAATGAGCTTTCTACCTATGCAGATAAATGCTGTAAAAATAACTGCCTGCCGGTTCCTGTTCGCTTTATTCTGGATGATTTTGCTACAAACTGCAGGATCCATGAATTTCCGAGAATGATTTCCTCTATCCGGTCAAGGGGAATTTCAGTAATGCTGATGATCCAGGCAGAATCACAGTTAACAGAATATTATGGAAATGATGGGAACACGATTATAGCAAATTGTGACTCTTATGTATATCTTGGTGGAAATGATCTGCAGACTGCACAATATGTGGCAGAACGCTGCAATGTTCCGATCAAAAAGATACTATATATGCCTGTTGGAACCAATTGGGTCTTCAGGCGTGGTGAATTGCCATATAATGGGAAAAATTGTGATCTGGACAAGTTTATTAAGGATAAATGCCAGGGCGACGTGCCAAAATCTTTGGCTTGAGATAGATAATACTTTTGAGAGGAGACGAATAAGATGAACGAAAACAGAATATGGATACCATCTATTGAGATAGAAAGCGCGAATGGAACAAGAGAAGTGCTTTTATATACAAGACATTTGATGAACCGCAGGATTTTCCTGACCGGACATATCAATACCGAAACTGCAGATCAGTTTCTCTCGCAGTTCCTTTACCTGGAGAAGGAGACTGATGAACTGCCGATCTCTGTTTTTATTAACAGTCCCGGAGGAGAGGTGAATGCCGGACTGGTGATCTATGATCTGATCCAGGGGAGTAGGAACGAGGTAAATATAATCACTGTTGGAAAAGCGGCCAGTATGGCAGCAGTAATCCTGGCAGGAGGACAGAAAGGAAGACGATTTATCCTGAGTCATAGTAAGGTGATGATCCATGAGCCATTGATAGCTGATGGAGTAGGAGGTTCGGCGACATCAATTAAGAATATTTCGGACTCCATACTTGAAACAAAAGCTATTACTAACGGAATACTGGCGAAGCATACCGGAAAGACAATAGAAGAGATCGATGAGGCGACAGCATATGATCATTATATGAATGCAGGTGAATCGGTAGAGTTTGGAATTTGTGATAAAATCCTTGATGGGGCTGATATTTATAAGGTGAGTTGACCGACAAAAGCATCGAAGATGATTTACAGATGTGGTATTCAGAAATGGTGTGCAGCACCTTATGTCGGGTAACTCATAAGGTAATGGAGGACAGAATAATGTGTGAAAATGAAAATATGATGATACTCGGAGAGAATAAGTACTATAGTCTCGATTGTTATAATACACATCTTAACAATAATGTATTGGTAGTAGGTGCTTCAGGCTCCGGTAAAACACGAAGTATTGTAATACCTAATCTCCTTCAGGCTTCGGGGAGTTATGTAGTTTCAGACCCCAAAGGTAACCTATATAAAGAATACGGAGATTATTTACGTGCAAGAGGTTATGAAGTTAAAAAGCTGGATTTTACCTCGCCTGACAGTTCGATTGGATATAATTTCTTTCATTATATCCACAGTACTATGGATATAGCAAAAATGGCTCATATGCTTGCCTGTCATAAAGATAATACAATACGGGATCGTTTTTGGGATGAAGCATCACAACTTCTGATCCAGTCGTTGATCGCTTATTTCATGGAAGGATTTACCCGAAGTGAACAGAATTTTAAAAATCTGATGAAGCTTCTTGAAGCATTGGATTCAAGAGGAGATTTGTCTTGTAATGAATCAACGTTGGATATACTGATGAAAAAGCATTTTGAGAAAAATAAGGACAGCTATG
>JAILEL010000012.1 GCA_024687845.1 Eubacterium sp. | reverse complement strand
ATCACTGAAGCATCATGAAGAAACGCTCTTGCAACGCCTATTCTCTGTCTTTCTCCATCAGATAATGTATCCCCAAGCTCTCCAACCTGAGTATCGTAACCTTCTGGAAGTGACTGTATAAAATCATGGATTGAAGCCTTTTGGGCAGCTTCTATTATCTGCTCATCTGAAGCTCCCGGTCTGCCAATCTCAATATTATGTCTTATAGTATCCTGGAACAACCATGTTTCCTGAGTCAGATAACTTTCTATATTTCGGAGAGTTTCTGAAGGAATGTCCTTAATATCCTGATCAACTAACTTGCCGCTAGTATGTCTTAATCTAATATTAACCACCCCGTCCTGAGGATCATAGAATCTCATCAACATCTTCAGAATAGTTGATTTGCCGCATCCACTTGGTCCATATATTGCTGTTATATGTCCTCCCGGAATAATCAGCGAAGCATTCTGAAGAACGAATCTTCCTCCATATGAGAAGGATACATTCTGAAGTGCCATTTCATCTATACCGCTCACAGTATCTTCATGTAACTCATCCACTTGCGACTTATTACTTTGCAGCTCATTTTCCTCGTCTGATTGCTCTTCTGAATCCGAATGAACATTCCAAGTCTTATCTGCAACCTTTGGTTTTTCATCTAATAAACTGAGAACACGTTCTTCACTTGCAAGCGTATTGCTAAGATTGTTGGAAAGATTGGAAAGTGCGACCACCGGTCCGAAGGAACTCATTACAAGCGTCAGTACCAGCAGGCTGTCTATTGGGCGAATTGCCCCATATCCTACTTGCCATACAACTATAAGCATCACGGCAAGACTTATAAGCTGGATGGTAAGATTGGTAAATGCTTTCTGGTCCGCTTCCAGTATACTTAGTTTTTTCTGGGATGCTCTAAGTTTATCTGCTCTTTCTTCCATTAGTTTAATTCTGGAGTCTCCATCCTGGTACTGGATGGTCTCATCTAAACCATAGAGCGATTCAAGAACAGCAGAATTGAGAGAGCCGAAGGAATTTCCGGCTTCCATTCCATCTCTCCTGCCTCTTTTTCCATTAACTAATGGGATAATAACTCCTATCAGATAATATCCAAGCAATGCCACCAGACCTGCTATAACACTTCGTCTCATCAAAAAAACTGTAACTATTACGGTCACTATAATACTGATCATTACAGGTGAAATAGTATGTGCATAGAACACTTCCAGTTTCTCAATATCTGATGTGAGAATAGCTATAAGATTGCCTTTATCTTTTCTGTCAAGCTTTGCAGGACATAATTCTCTGAGTTTATCAAAAACAATATGTCTTATACGCGCAAGAAGCTTAAATGCTATGTAGTGATTAAGATACTGCTCTCCATAATGCAGCAGACCTCTCACCACTGCCATTCCAACCATGATAAAGAAGAACGTATTACTATAATTTTCTGCCTTTATGTCTCCTGCCGCAATTACTGTTAGCATTATTGCAGCCATATATCCAACAGAGCCCAGCAGAATAGCAAGAAGCATGGCAGGAATCAGTGATCTTATAAGAACTATCAGTTTTCTCATGATAGTCAGCCCGGAGCGACGCTCACTTGAAAATATGTCATCTCCATAGTCTTCTTCGGTTAATACAATCCTTTTTTCAGTAACTTCCTTAACTATTTCAGTTTTACCGGCAGTTTGCTTAGTACTTTCATTTCTCAGTTTTATTCTTTCTGTAACGACTTCACTGCCTGGTCTTTTCCTTGACTTATCATTATAAACTTCAAGTTTTTGCTGATTCTCATACATATTTCTGTAGGCAGGAAGTTGTTTCAGAAGTTTTTCATGCTTTCCGGAACCGATCATATTTCCTGACTCTATCATGTAAATGTTATCTGCAGCAAGAACATTTCTCAGTCTATGAGATATAAGGATAACTGTCCTGCTATCAGCAAGCTGTCTGATAATCTTCATTATCTTCTGTTCATTATCATAGTCAATACTGGAGGTTGCCTCATCAAATATCATAACAGATGAGTCAGCAAGTATTGCTCTTGCTATACTTAGTCTCTGTCGCTGTCCCCCCGACAGATTTCTGCCGCCCTCTTCCAGTCGCACGGTGAGAGCACGTGCCAGTCTTTCTTCTTTGCCTTCCTTATTGCTTTCTTTTTTGTTTTCTTCTTTGCTTAGTTGTTTGCCATCTTCTTTGTTTATTTCTTTGCTTATTTCTTTGTTTACTTCGATGCCTTCTTCTCTTCTTAGTTCCTCGCTATCCTTTTCACCACTATTCTCTTCATCAGCCATATTTTTAGATTCGTATGAATCATATATAGCATCATTCTCAGTCTTATGTAATAATTCCTTGAGAAGCCCAACCTGCTCTAATGCATTTACCATACTTTTTGCATTTGCATCCGGGCAGGACATTTTCAGATTATCATATATTGTTCCACCGAATATATAGCTGTCAGATGTAACTATCGAAACAGCTGAATATCTGATATCATCCTGTATTTCTGACAGCTCGCATCCTGATAACTTTACACTTCCCTCATAATTCCTGTTTCTTCCAGCCAGAATACTCACAAGTGTACTCTTTCCTGAACCGGACAGTCCTACGATAGCAGTCAGCTTACCAGAAGGAAACTGCATATTGATATTATTTAAAACCTTCTTCTCCCCATCATAGGAAAATGACACATCAGATAATTCTATTTCAACGGAATTGCTGAATCTGAAGCTCATATATTCGTCACGAGACAGCTCGTCATTATCAACTCTTCCCTCACTATTAAACAATTCGCTGCTTTTTTCTGATGTTTCCGTAGTCTTCTGTTCTATATCCAGCAGAGCAAATATTTTGTCACTTGCTGCCATTCCGTTCATTGCCACATGAAAATATGAACCCAGGGTTCTCATTGGAAGGAAGAATTCAGCAGACAGCAGGATTATCATAAGCGTTTCAGAAATGTCATTCCGGCCATCACTATATCCCTTAAGTGCCATTATCATTCCTACGGCAGCTCCACCATAAGCCATTATGTCCATTACACTTGTGGAATTAAGCTGCATAGTGAGAACCTTCATAGTTATTTTTCTGAAATGTTCTGCTTCTTTGTCCATCTCTATCGCTTTTTCAGCGTCAGCTCCATAGATTTTGAGCGTAGTCAGTCCATTCAGATTGTCCAGAAAGCTGTCTCCCAGCTCTGCATAAGCTCCCCAATACTTAGAGAGAAGTCTTTTGGCTATCTTCATAACAATAACGATGGATACTGGTATAAGAGGAACTGCAACAAGCAATGTCACTGCAGACCTTATGTCGAAAGTACAAAAATATCCAAATAAAGTAAGCGGCGCCATAAGACTGTAAAAAAACTGTGAA
>JAILEL010000282.1 GCA_024687845.1 Eubacterium sp. | reverse complement strand
AATCTCCATTCCGATTATATATCCGTCAATCACCGCAAGCACATCAGCCCTTGATTTACGTATAATTTTTTCTTCAATTGTTCTAACCTTACCATATCTTTCTTCCAGATAATCAAATAAAGGTTCCCGTATATCCACATCAAGCACCGAATAAGCCTCCATGTCTATACAACAATAGGGAGCATTATGCTCCCTACGTTAATTCTTCTTAAAATGCAAACGATACATCATCTAAAAAGTATCTGTCACCAATCCTGTAAATAGTTAATTTGGTTGTAAATTCTTCAGCCCCACTAACCTTAACAGTTAATATATTTTTTTCTTTAATAAGCGGGAAAAAGAAAGGATCCATCATTACAAGCTTGGCAAAATCTTCAGCATTATCTATCGCAGGCTGTTTAGTTTTGTCTACAATTGCAATCTTATAATCTTTTCCTGCATAATCCTTAATATTTTCCCTGATATATTTCTTTTCGCTTCTGTTCTTTTCTACAGCAGGTACTATACTGAGATATAAATCAGCATCGCCAGTATTAATTGCAGTCTGATAAGTAGCAACAACACTTTCAACGCTGCTTTCTCCACCAAATACAATCACCTTTGAGCCTAAAACAAAAAGATTAATAACATTAACCGCAACAAGGAAAATCACAAGTACCAGTATAAAAGGATTCATTTTATTACTTGTGTTCATAAATACGTTCCTTCATCCTTATGATATATTACATATCATGTAATCGAATAGTCACTTGATCTTATATTATTCAACGATATATGGCTTAATAGCTTCCATAATCTTATCTTCATCACTATCAGCATAAATATTCAGCTGTATAGGACTTGAAAGATCAAGACTGAAAATACCCATAATTGACTTAGCATCAATTACATATCTTCCAGATACAAGATCAAAATCTGCCTTAAAACCAGTAATATCATTTACAAATGATTTAACCTTTTCCATAGAATTAAGAGATACTTTTACTTCTGTCATGTTACTGTCCTCCATGTAATAATTTATATATCTGTCACTTGCAGATAACTATGTTATAATGATAAAATGTGCAGGTTGAAAAGTCAACTAAAAAAAGCGAGGAAAGCAATATGTTTGATAGTCTGAAAAACAAGAAAATTAATATATATACACTTGGATGTAAAGTTAATCAATACGAATCAGATGCCATGCTTGAAGCCCTTGGTCTCGAAGGTTGCAGCAGGTGTAATGATGGCGAAACAGCTGATATATGTATCATAAATACATGCTCCGTCACAAACATGGCTGACCGTAAATCCCGTCAGATGATCCATCGTCTCAAAAAGCAGAATCCAGATGCAATTATTGCCGCAACAGGCTGCTATGTTCAGATTGCTGGTGATGAACTGTTAAAAGACGGTGCCATCGACCTTATCATTGGAAATAACCGCAAAAAAGACGTGGCAAGGATACTCGACGAATACCTTAGAACAGGAAATGTAGTTGATAACTATATTGATGTCAATAAGGATAATGAATACGAAAATCTTGTACTAGATAAGCCAGAAACTCACACAAGAGCTTATGTTAAGATTCAGGATGGATGCAATGAATTCTGCTCCTATTGTATTATTCCATATGCCAGAGGTCGAATAAGAAGCAAAAAACTGATAGATATAACAGCCGAAGTAGATACTCTTGCTCAAAATGGAACTAAAGAAATAATACTAACCGGTATTAATGTATCGGCTTATTCAGACAGCGGTCTTGGATTGAAGGACGTCATCAAAAGACTATCAAAAATCGAAGGAATTGAAAGAATCAGACTCAGTTCTATGAGCCCACTTATAATTACAGAAGATTTCCTTAAAACAGTATCTTCACTACCAAACTTTTGTCCACACTTCCATCTGTCGCTTCAGAGCGCCTGCAATAAAACCCTGAAAGCGATGAACAGAAAATATACTATCGAACAATATTTTGATGCGTGCGAACTGATAAGAAAGTATTTTGACAGACCTGCAATTACCACAGATGTAATAGTTGGTTTCCCAGGGGAGACAGATGAGGATTTTGAAACGACATTCGCTAACCTCGAAAAGCTAAATCTCTACGAAATGCACATTTTTAAATATTCAAGACGTAAGGGAACTGTTGCTGACAAAATGCCACAGCAGGTTGACGAACGAATAAAAACAAAGCGAAGTGACAGATTACTTGAACTGACCAAAATCCAGAAAATGAAGTTCGAAGAAAGCTTTACCAACCAAAAAGATTATGTACTCATCGAGGAAATAGTCGAAATTGATGGAATTAAATATTTCCGCGGACACACAATGAGATATATACTTGTAGATATTCCTGCAAATGAATTCATGAAAAATCAAAATACTAATGTATTAGTTCAAGAATCCGGGAATGAAGATATTACAGAAAAAAATATGATAAACAAAATCATTGAAATAACACTCTAATTTTCTGAAGCATCATACTCCCTTTTAATCAATACAGAGAATACAATATCCAGAACATAAATAGCATTACATATAAAATAAAGTATGAATCTTCCGATTGAGATATTTCCATTCATTCTTAGCTTAATGGTACATATTTCTTCCGGAATCAACGTGCTTAAGAACACACCAACATCAACAGCTACCAGAATCGGCCAAAGTATAAGTCCAAATCCCATAAGCGGTATTCCCAGAAGAACAATCGCCACGGAGAAAACAAAAAATAATATATAATAAGGTATCTGTATCAATTTGTTTATCATTGTTATCTTCGCAAGTCTTTTCTTATCCCTGCAGATAACGCTGATTATAATAGTGATAAGCAATTGTATCAGAAATGCTGTTAAACATTTATTATATGGAATAGCCCACTCATTTTCCTGCGCTACTCTGATTATCGCATAATAGATATATGGTGATATCCCATTTATTAATAATATTCTTTCCATATTTATTACCCCTGTAACTAATCAATAAATATTTTTTACTAATCTAATTCTACTATATAATTAAGGAAAGAAATATAGGGGATCACAAAAAAGAAGAAGAGCTATTAAACTCTTCCTCTTCTATAATTTTATGACATCTCTCTGAGCCTTACTTAGTAGCTATTACTTTCTGCTTCTTTCCTTTTACTCCTCTGGATTTAAGTATACTGTTATATGATTTAAGCAATGACTTTGGCACTTTGACTTTGGCTTTTGGATGAATTCCTTTGAAAGCATTGGGACCTACACTCTTCTTTTTAAGACTTGTCGTTTTAATTGCAATATTCTTCAGATTGCTACATCCGTAAAATGCATTCTTTCCAATCGTCTTAATGTTTCCGCTCAGAACTACTGCGGTCACATAAGTGTCAAAAAGATATATATGGCACAATATCATATATAATCATTCTACTTATATAGATACATTAATCGAATTATTTCTCAACCGCTTTTTTTAATTTTATATAAAAAGTGATAAAAAAGTTACTATTCACGGTTTATGAGATATAATTGAAAAACAAATGCTTGCAGTTTGTTTTTCATATTATATCTCATAATACCTGCGAAGCAGGAACTCAAAAAACACGATTCAGTGCTGCGTAAGCAGCAATAGAACATCGCATATAAGCTTATTTATGCTTGCATAAGAATAAGCTTTATGCGATGTGGACTTAAGAGAGTTTTTTGAGTTAACCGTGAATAGTAATGTTATTAATAAAAATTTCTTATACTAAACGTTTGGCATTACTTATGTAATAATGTTAGAATATTTAATAGCTACAATAGAGTTAGTAAATCTTTAAGAAAATGATGGAATGGTGATCTTATGAAGTTAGATATTGTATATGAAGATGAATATATAATCGCATGTGTGAAGCCTTATGGAGTTCCGTCACAGCCGGATAAAACTTATGGTACGGATATGGTAACACTTGTGAAGGAATATCTGTATGAAAAACAAATGAAGCAGGCAGACCAGGGGAAGCAGGACACTGAGGTGGGCGAACCATATGTAGCGGTTATAAACCGGTTGGACAGACCTGTAGGTGGTATTATTGTTTTTGCTAAGGATGAGGATACTGCTGCTAAGCTGACAGATATGGTTCAGGACAGGGAAATATCTAAGTATTATCAGGTCGTGGTAAGGGGCTTTCTGGATGAACCAGAGGGTGAAATGTCTGACTGGATATTGCATGATAAGAAGACAAATATATCTAAGATCGTTCCTAAAGGCACTAAGGGTGCGAAAAAGGCAGAGCTTTATTATGAGGTTCTGGATGAATTGGATACGGATGAGGGACCTGTGTCATATCTACTTGTGGAGCTTGTTACCGGAAGACATCATCAGATAAGATGTCAGATGGCAGCACATGGGCTTCCTGTATGGGGAGATACGAAGTATGGAAGTTCAGGTTCTAAAGGTAAGTCTGGTAAGGGTAAAAATGTTTCTGGAAGAGGTAATGGAAAGAAGCAGGCAGGTTATGAGATAGGTCTTTATTCAACGAGGATAGAGTTTACCCATCCGGTTACTGGAGAAGATATCTTCCTGCACCGTGAGCCGGAAGGGAAAGCATTTGACATCATGGATCAGATGGACTGGTAAGGATATCAGGATAATCACAGAATCCTGTTACAAAAAGTGGGTCTGATGTATATACCTCTTGATTATGCTATAGCAGGAGGAGACATAGCTGCACTGCTGTCGGAATTAACAAGGGAGTCAGAGCAGATGGGAATTCTTGACAGGGAAAAACTGAATGCATAGTTACTGTTAACGGTTCATGAGATAAGTAACAATACATAGCTTTTTCAGAACTAAAATGCCCGCCAAAAAGGCGGGCATTTTTAAATCTCATTATAGGTTTAGTATGCTCTTCCAAAGTAAACCATTTTCTTAGCAGGCTTACCACAGCATACACATACGTCAGATATAGTTTCCTGCTCAAATGGCATACATCTTGTTGTTGCGCCTGTTTCGGCCTTGATGTTTTCTTCACATTCTGTTTCACCACACCACATAGCCTTGATAAAACCAGGCTTATTGTTGATTGTATCAACGAATTCATCCCAGTTTTTAGCTGTGTAGGTATGTGAATCTCTGTGAGCACGTGCAGCTTCCAGCATATCCTTCTGGATTGTATCAAGAAGTTCTGCAACCTTTGCTTCGAGCTCGTCAAGTGATACTGTAAGCTTCTCTCCGGTATCACGTCTAACGACTACGCACTGATTATTTTCTATATCACGAGGTCCTATCTCGACTCTGAGTGGGATTCCTCTCATTTCGCATTCTGCGAATTTGAATCCAGGTGATTTATCAGTTTTATCAACCTTTACTCTGGCTATTTCTGAAAGCTTAGCACACAGTTCATCTGCTTTCTCAAGTACGCCTTCCTTCTTCTGCTGAATAGGTACGATCATTACTTGAACAGGAGCAACTCTTGGTGGAAGCTTGAGACCATTGTCATCACCATGTACCATAATGATGGCTCCGATAAGTCTTGTTGTAACTCCCCATGATGTCTGATGAACATACTGGAGATGATTCTCCTTATCTGTGTACTGAACACCAAAGGCCTGAGCGAAACCATCACCAAAGTTGTGGCTTGTTCCAGACTGAAGAGCTTTTCCGTCATGCATGAGTGCTTCGATTGTATAAGTAGCAACTGCTCCGGCAAACTTTTCTTTCTCAGTCTTCTGGCCTTTTACAACAGGAATTGCAAGAACCTCTTCACAGAAGTTTGCATATACATTTAACATCTGGATAGTTCTTTCCTGAGCTTCCTCTGCTGTTGCATGTGCTGTATGACCTTCCTGCCATAAGAATTCTCTTGAACGAAGGAAAGGTCTGGTTTCCTTTTCCCAACGAACTACAGAACACCATTGATTATATACTTTTGGCAGATCTCTGTATGATGTTATGTCTTTCTGATAAAAATCGCAGAACAGGGTTTCTGATGTAGGTCTTACACAGAGCTTTTCCTGAAGCTCATTAAGTCCACCATGAGTAACCCAAGCAACTTCTGGGGCAAAGCCTTCGACATGATCCTTCTCCTTCTGAAGAAGTCCCTCGGGAATGAGCATAGGAAGATATACATTTTCAACACCAGTTTCCTTGAATCTGGCATCAAGCTGCTTCTGAATCAGCTCCCAGATTGCATATCCAGCTGGCTTCAGAACCATGAAGCCCTTAACACTCGTATAACCTGTCAGGTCTGCCTTAACGACAACATCTGTGTACCATTGAGCAAAATCTTCTTCCATAGAAGTGATTGCTTCTACCTTTTTGTCTGCCATAATAATTCCTCTTTTCTTAAAATATGAAAATAAAAATAATAGGTAACGATTCCTTTAGCGAATCGCTACCTATTGTAGCATATCATTTAACAATTTTAAAGAGATAAGATGAGACCTTTTTTACTTAGCCATTTCTTATAAGAATTCTTCTTTTTTGAAGGCAGTTTTACCTTCATTTTTTTATTCATTTTTGAAAAGGCATCTTTCCCTACTTTTTTAGATGTAAGACTGGTACCCTGAATAGTTAGCTTCTTGCATTTTTTCATTCCATAAAATGCTTTCACACCTATTTTAGTAACATTTTTGCCGATTATAAGTGACTGTGCTTTACAATTCATAAATGCTTTTTTACCGATCTCTGTGACTTTGAACTTATAACCGTATAGCGAAATGGTAGCAGGTATTACTACATTTTTGGCAGCTTTCTTTACTTTTATTATACTGATGTTTCCAGTTTTTTTGGAATGATTGATCTTTACCACTTTCACCTTGAAGGTTGATTTGCTGGCAGCTACTTCATACTGCTTATTAAGTATAGGAACCTTCTTGCTACTGGGAATATTGCTTTTATTTCCGTCAGTTTTTTCTCCAGAGTTATTGTCAGAGCCATCTGTGGAACCACTACCAGAGCTGCTTCCCGAGCTTCCACCAGGGGTGTCTTCAGTTCCATCATATTTTTCTATAGTGGATTCGTCCAGAATCTGGAAGCTTCCGAGAAGATTTGCACCCAGCTCTTCGTTCCAGATATTACTTCCGGAAGATAGAGCTTTATTTGCAAATCTGATAGGGTAGCCATTTAGTCCTTCACTTGTTTCGTCATCAGCAAGACGCAAATACACATTGTACTGCCCGACTGGCATATCATTCGGCAGGTCAATCTTTGAAACGATAGAGACAGTATCCTGAGATTTCCAGTTTGTTACAGCAGTATATTTTATGGAGTTTTTGGCGTTCTCCGTCATAATATTATATTTGTATATTTTATTATTTCCTTCAATTATGAGAAGCTGTTTTTTATCTCTGATAAGATTCGCGAAGCCTTTATTTTCTATATCTGTTTCGAACTTAAAGTCTTCAAATGCGGTTGTTTCCCTGGTGAGCTTAACATTTTTAACCACATATCTATAGCCCAGCCTGTTTCTTATAAATTCAAAGCCAGTGCTGCCTGAGTAGAGAGTGTCTTTACCTGAATAAGCTTCTTTTTTCATGTTATTTATAACGGTATCATTCCACTCAATATTGAGATAGCTGGTATGAGTTTTAAAAGCTTCAGACTCCATGAAGGAGGCTGTATTTTTTACATTTCCAGTTCCATCATTTGCAACTACTTCACCGCCATAAAGAGTATGGGTGGCCTGGCTGCTTATCCATTTTATCTCCTCAGCTCTATTCGAAAATGTACCGAGGTCGCTGTCTGATCCCAGATATCCATCATTATATATACCGACTCTGTAGGATTTGTCACCTTGTTTTGTAATGTAAGAGGAGAGGTTGCTTCTATCAGCTCCGCTCCAGTCACAGAAGTGCTCAGGAGTTCTTACATTTACAGTAATGTTTGAAGGAAGAACTTCAAGCCACTTATCTATAACCTTATTGAAATTCTCTTTAGTACACATGGAGCTGGTATGCATTTCACCCCAGAGTCCCAGCATTCCACATTCAACGGTGACAACAACATCAGAATAATCAGAGATAATATTTCCCAGCTGCTCCTGATGCTTCAGGATCATTTCAATAGAAGGCTCGTAGGTCTTATCACCTTCATAGTTTGGATGATATGCAAACCGTACTATCGCAGTCTGATGATTCTTTCTCAGATTCTTCAGCGTGTCCTCAAAGGCATTCAGAGCATCCTGAGTAAGCTCCTGGTCAGAAATGCCATTATAGCTTTTGGAAAAGTCAGAAAGCTCCCCACGAATGTGCACAAGATTATTATTTCTCGATGACGCTGAATTCCCCTCCCGTTTTAAAGTAAGATAAATCGGCCTGTAGAAACCTATGTAAGGATTATTTACTTCATCCAGAGATTCCTCGTAGCAGATATCGGAAATGGGAGAAAGCTCCCGGACATCATGCTCCCTAACACCCTTAGCATAGGCAGGAACGGCAGAAAGCTGGAAAACAAGAGCAGCAGCAAGAAAAGCCGCCATATTCCGAATACCTAATTTCCCTTTATTTATCATAATATTCCCCTTTTACTTCTTTTATTTTTTATATTCTAGTAGAAAAGTAGTGAAGATACAATGGGGAAGTTTTAATTTTTTTTCTGCTTCCCCCTACATTTTAATGATAAGTTATGTGGTTTAATTATCTCATCGAAACAATGAACGAAAAAATGACGAATGTATTGATTATTTATCAGATTACTTGGTAAATGTATTTTTTGGCAAATATCTGGAGGGATAAATATGGAAAGAAAGGATTATTTAAAGAACACATTAACTAAGGTTCTTGCATTTTTAATCTTCATATCTGCTACTCTTATAATAAATGTCATAATTTATAGATCTGGTAATGGAGTTGCTTCTTTTAGAGCAGTTAATACAGTTATTTCAAAGGATATTTTTTGGGAATTGTTATCTCCAAAGGATGATATCAATATGCAGGCTCTCTGGATTATCTCTCTCATCACAGCCCTTCCTGGAAGCGTATTTATTGCGGCATCTGAGACGAAGATAAGAAAGGTTAAGATGTTCTTCATATTTCTTCCTATATCCCTTCTACTTAATTGGCTAATATTCCATATAGTTGGTGCAAATGGTGCTTTGGTAAGCTATTTTGGAGGTGGCTTCTCCCTTGCAGGCTTCTTCCTTTTTTATATGGCACTAAGCAGTGGTCCGGCAGTGTATCTGTCGTTGGCAGAGTAGAATATCCTATTACATTCCAAATGGTATGTATCACCCCAAAAAGATGATAGTTGGTGTATAACAGTCTGACACTAACTGTCATCTTTTTTATTTACATAATACTAATTAAGAAGTATAATATTCCTATCTATGTTACTCACGGATTTCATTACTTTGGGAGATATCGCCACAATGTCATATGGTAATATAAAGCCTTATGAGGGTAAGAAGGATTACATTTTTATAAGCTATTCCCACAGGGATAAGGAGCAGGTTTATCCTATAATTGAGCAGCTTCAGAGGGATGGATATCGTGTCTGGTACGATGAGGGGATTCATCCTGGTTCTGAATGGCCTGAAATTATTGCTGAGCATCTCAATGACTCAGCGATTTGTTTTGCATTTGTGACACAGAACTATCTGGATTCCAGCAATTGCAAGCGAGAGGTCCATTTTGCACTCATGAAGGAGAAACCTCTTATTTCTATTGTCCTTGAGAAGGTTGATCTTCCTCTCGGAATGGAAATGCAGCTGTCTGTTACTCAGGCAATCAACAAATTTGAAATAAGTTCCGATGACAAGTTTTTCCGGAAGATTTATGAGGTTAAGGCTATAGAAAGCTGCAAATGTGGGGAAGATGAAGACGATGTCACAGTGATATTGGATAAAAATGCTTACGATAAATCCCCTATACTTCTTGATTTTGCGCATTATAAGGCATTTGTTCTCACGAAGGATGAGATTATCATTGGCCGCGA
Organism: Eubacterium sp.; assembly: GCA_024687845.1. Next base: position 12,140 of record JAILEL010000282.1, on the reverse strand, counting down.
AGGCAGAGAATCGGATATTGCTTGTAAGGGTATTGAGGATAAAACTACTGTTAAACTTATTATCAGTGGAAGAAGATACAGCCTGAAGCCTGAAGATGGAAGCATAGAAATAAATGGAGAAACCGTTGAAGAGAATTCTAAAATAGATATTAGTGACAGAGAAGTGTTCTATATAAAGGACAGCTGTTTCAGAATAGTCCCACCACAGGAGAGTGAGTGGATCAAGAGTATTGGAAAGGTTATTTTCCTTAGAAATTGTGACACTGATGAAAGGGATGCTATTCTTTCCCAGAATTATCTGATGGGACGTTCATATCAATGGGAAAATGGTACATTTTCTGATGAGAGAGTCAGCAGAAAACATGCAATGATTTTCTGGTTAGAGGGGAAGCCATATGTTATGGATCTCGGTTCAAAAAATAAAACATTCATTGATGGAAGTCCTGTAATTGAAGGGAAGAATGAGAGGCTTACCAACAAATGCATCTTGAGACTTGGAAAGCATACCAGAATAGAGTGTACGATTTCAGTGGTTTTGCAGAAATAAGATATTTTCACTTCATTCATCGAGTAGGTTTCCTACTCGATTTTTTCTTATTAGTACAGCCTTAGAGGAGGGTTATGGTTTGGAAAATAATTATACAGTTCTGATGAGTAATATTTTTGATCAGTATGCTGGAGAAACGGCAGATCATGGTCGGGCTTATATGAAGGACCTTTTGAATAATATCGAGTATGGCGATGACCGTGAGGGTAATACTGAGAAGCTGATCGAGGAGCTTTATATATTCAGCAAGATTCATAAATGCAAGGAGATTGAGAGCGAGCTGTTCTGTAAAAGATTCGATAGAGATTACATTTCCGGCCTGCTTGAAAGAGAAGATTATGCACAGCTTGAAGAAGCCATAAGCCAGGGCCAATATGAGAATGAACGTGGCTATCTTATGGTGCTTTTTAACCGTATCAAGAAGGCTAAGAAGGATAAAAATAAATATAAGGATGCTGAACAGGAGGAGGCAGCAAAGCTTCTTCTTGAAGAACTGTGTGATATAAATTACAGAAAAATCAGATCTATTATTATGTGTGTTACGGATGATATCAGAAGGGATGGTCTTATCAGACTGCTTACTGATATCAAGCATGAACCTCAGTCAGAGGACATGAAGATTCTTCTCATAAATAAGATATTTGAGAGTTTGAGAAATGATGAAGATATTCGTCAGATGGTCAGAGAGGGACGTTATAATGAGATTCGTGCTATCATTGATAGTGGTGATGAAATAATAGATAAGGCAAAGCAGATATTCCGTGGAATCTACGATGAGTATGATCAGTATCCTTCATCCCAGTCATATATTAAGAGGGTTGTAATGGAGCTGAGAAAGGATAAGACTCATGATGAAAGCGTTAGACTTGCTATAGTGAGACAGTTCCTCAGTCAGGGAATTACCTATGAAGGGGATCAGGAGATAGACATAAACAATCTGTCCGAGAGTATATTTGACAGTATGACGGGACTTACTCTGTCGAAGGATGACAGGATGGAATGTCTGATCTCTGCGGTTTATGATAATCTGATCAAAAAGTTTGATACAATCAAGAATCAGGATCAGTTTAATGGAGACGGTGAGAAGAAGCTCTATATAGAGTGGAAGAACCAGCTGGCTAAGAGCAGCAGTTCATCTGTTAAAACCAAGAAAGCGTGCATGCAGAAGGCCATGCAGGAGCTTGAGGGAAGAAGTGAAGAATTTGATTTTTCCTATATTACTAATCCGACTGAGCTTTTTGACAGATTTGAAGCAGTCAGAAGGAAGACCGACCTTAGCAGTGCTGAGGATAAGTTTATCTATGGAAAATGGACTGAGCATATGAAGGACAAACGTAAGCAGAAGAAGGACGGATATAAGCTGCTTACACTGGCAAGCGACCTTGCTGAGGGCATTATAAAGCAGAACAATAAGACCAGAGTTCAGCTTCTGGATTTTGCGGTTGCATTTGACATGCAGTGTAATGTAGATGTGCCAGATACAGAAGAGCTGGGGGTTATTGATATCAACAACAGTCTTCTCGGAGATTACTACGTAAATAGCGTTATCAGGCTGGCGCTCGATTCAAATGTGGATGATCCGGATACGGTTCAGGATAATAAGCAGATTGACTATGATTCAGTGGCAGCAACGGTTAATTATAAGAATCCTATAGAATGTATCTATGTTTATTATCTGAATCAGACAGAGCTTAGTGCAGCGGAGAAATGGAAGAGAATTAACAGACTCAAGAAAAAATTCGAGACTGACCAGAAGAAGCAGAGAAGTACGGATAAGGATACCCAGAAGCAGTCTCATGTAAATTATGCTGATAGTACAGATACCGTAATTTACAGAGAGAATTTTATAGATGCTCTGGACCTTTCAGAAAAAGACTTTGAAGAATATATCCTGTCATTTAACATTTTTGAGTATGACAGTGCATTTAACTATAACACAGCTATGATAAGCAGCCGTGTATTCTACGAGAGTGTTTACAGTGAAATGATGGAAAACATCGATAATATTGGTCAGAAGATGAACCGTCTTCAGACTCTGGGCCTTGGAATCAACGATGATGAGCTGTACAGGCTGACGGGCTATGACAGAGGCTTCTATCATTCAGTTGACAGGTCATTTGTAGGGGCGTTCAGAGATCTGCTTCTCGAGCGACCTTACGAACTGGAATACATTACCGTTGATTATAATGATAAGACTGACACCTTCCGGGAGAAGAATATAAGCAGGTATAACATGCTGAATCTGCTCTATTACAAGTTTGTAATGGAGGGACAGGGCATGTACGAGTACGATTACAGCAGATTGTTTGGGCTCTTCGATGTTTATACTCAGGAGTATATGGAAGAGACCAGATACCAGAGGATAAATAAGAAGAACATATTTGATGTGCTGCTGGTATATGCAATCTATATTAATTCATATCTGATGAGTAAATGAATTTTTGGGGAGCAGAAGACAGCTGTGAAATATAACGGGAGGAATCAGCGATGAATCAGGCTGAGGAATTACTTAATATAGATGATACATTAAGAATCAAAGACAGGCATGGCAATGAGCATGTCTTTAAGATAAATGGATTAAAGGGCAGAGGTGGCTCGGCTGTCTGCTACTACGCTGAGCGCGAGGAAACTTCTGAGAAGGGGTATCTCAAAGAGTTTTTTCCGCTTTCCAGTGTAGTAGGCGAGGATGTTGAGCGTGATATGACTTCAAACTGCCTTATGATAAAAGACGCAAATGGAGAATTTGCTGAGCTTTGTGAAAACTACAAGTCTGCATTTAAGCTGATGTCGCAGAAGAGAAATGAAGAGAGCAGTCTGATAAATAACTATCTTCCTCATGTTGATATATATCAGGGAAGTGGTTCGACTCTCTACATTTGGACTCCGGAACCGGTTGGTGGAATTATTTTCGAGGATTATCTTCAGGATATAATAAAGGATCCGGTTGACTGCTGCGAGCATAAGCTTTTCAACATTCTTAGTGTTATTATAACTGCTGCTAAGTTTATTCAGAGCATTCATGAGAGCAGACTCCTCTATCTTGATATGAAGCCGGAAAATATGGTGGTTTATTATGATGTAGGAAATGAGTTCGAATATGAGATAAATACTGGAAATATATCTGTTTTCGACATCAATACGATTCAGCTCGATACAGGCCGACTAGAGATATGCATGGGAACGAGAGGCTTCAGTGCGCCTGAGCTTTCCGCAGGTTATGCAGACAAAGCATCAGATATTTATTCACTTGGTGCTATGCTCTTTTATGCAATAACTGTATGTAAGAATGGAAAAGAGTATGTTCATCAGAAATATTCTGGAATCCGCGACTATAACAGGATTAGAACCTATGTTCAGGATTCACTTCTCATTAGCGGCTCCGACATTAATTCCAGTAGTGATGTAACTTCTAAGCTTATAAAGATTCTTCGTACCTCACTTAGCTACAACCCTAAGGTCAGGTATGAGAACTGCAAGGAAATAATAGATGAACTTGGCAAGGTTATAGGCATCCTTGCGCCAAATGAGCTTGCAAAACGTATGGGAATGAACGTGGATGTAAGCATTTCCGATATAAATGACAGACTGAGGCATATGAACTCGGACGCACCACTTCGACTTCTGCTATGGCACAGACCACTCTTTGATTACATGAAAGAGGATAGCACTACTATTGATATTCTGGTTGTGGGTAGTGACGATATTGCTTTCCGTTTCATTGACAGTGCCCTTCAGTGCCAGATATTTGGTAAGAGACAGCGCTTTACTGTAGTTGCAGATAGTGCTGAGGAGGCTGAAATAAACTTCCTGGAGAAACGTCCGGACGCAGCAAGATTTATCAATATTAATGATAACTTTATAAATGAGAAATATGCTTCTATAAGCTTTGTTTCTTGTGGAATGAAGAATAATCTCAGCAATGACAAGCTGGTAACAAATATAGAAGAAGCAATCGATAAGGATGTTCAGTATATATATTCTTTTATTTCACTTGGGAGAGACTCGGCAAACAGAAGAGCTGCAAAGGGACTTAAATCCATTGTTTCTGGTCCGGTTAATTACGCGCTGACCAGTAAAGAAGATGATGACGAGATGGCTGTTCTTATAAATGAGGATATTAGAAATCTGTCAGATGATCCTGATTTTGCAAATATGGAGCGGATGGCATTTAATACTCATGTTATCTGGCTGGGTTCTAACATTGACTATAAAAAGGAATATAAGGATTTTGTAAATAATAAATATAACTATAATGCGTCTCTACGATTTGCACTTTCTATAAAGTATAAGCTTGCCAGTCTGGGGCTATCTCTGAACAGTCCGGGTCTGTTGCTTAGTCTCAATAGTCAGCTCAGCGACATGAATAAAGATATCGTCTATAAACTTGCTGATCTTGAGCACACAAGATGGATGTATGCTTATATCTGTGATGGCTGGGAGGCTCCACTTCGTATTGATAAGGAAATCGACTGTGACAGATGTGTGGATGCAACTCTGTATCGTAAGGGCGAAAAGTGGAAATATGGTGCCAAAATCATGGAATCAAAAATGCACGCATGTCTTGTCCAAAGTTCTTCAAATGACAGTCTTAGCAGCTTTACTGATAATGAATGGAAGTTCAGTTCAGAATCAGATGAAAAACTCGATGATCTTGACAGACTGTCCGTTAATATGTACAGAAGTGCTATTGCAGTCTTAAGAGAAAGAGGCTATGAAAACCCTGAAGATATGGTTATCAAAGAGGATTATAAGAAGTATGATATAGATCTTATTAAGCGACTGGTTGAAATCATATTTTCAAAGCCGATTGAAGGCCTCTATGAATACGTTCCGGAGAAGCCGGACACAGACTTTAGCTTAGATAAGCTTTCAGACAAACAGATTGATAAAGCTATGGAAGAAGTTGTTCAGTATATATGCTGGAAGCTCTATTCTGAAGGCTGGCGCTACGGAAATAAAATGGACGTGGCAAGAAAAAAGACGCCTTATATGAAGCGCCTTTCTGATTATTCTGATTATGAAAAAAATATGATGAGGAGAGAGCTTGTAAATATCCTTAAGATTTTATTGAAAAACTTATAGGCTCTAAGCTTTGAGATTCCTCTCTGCGAAGCGTTCAATTCTGTCCATCGCTTCTCTTAGTTGATCGATGGAATAGGCATAAGAGATTCTTATGAAACCTTCTCCGGAATTACCAAAGGCCGTTCCGGGAACAACTGCAAGCTTCTCTTCCTTAAGAAGCTTAGTTGCAAAATCATCAGATGTCATATTGAACTTGGAGATACTCGGGAATATGTAGAATGCACCAAGCGGTTCAAATGCCGGCATTCCCATTGTACCCAGTCTCTGGAACAGATATCTTCGTCTTTCATCATATGACTTACGCATAATGGCGATATCCTTATCGCCATTTTTTATTGCTTCGATAGCGGCATACTGACTTGTGGTTGGTGCACACATGATGCAGAACTGGTGAATCTTTGTCATAAGTGTAGCGATTTTTTCTGGTGCAAGTGCATATCCAAGTCTCCAGCCAGTCATTGCGAAGGCTTTCGAGAATCCATTTATAACAATGGTTCGTTCACTCATTCCAGGAAGTGCAGCAATAGAGAAATGCCCCTCCTCACCGTAGGTAAGTTCAGAATATATCTCGTCTGAAATGACATAGATATCATTTTCTATACACAGCTTTGCAATAGGTTCAAGGTCACTTCTCGTCATTATCGCTCCCGTAGGATTGTTAGGGAACGAAAGAATAAGAACCTTGGTTTTTGGGGTGATAGCCGCCCTTAGCTCGGACTCAGTGAGTTTGAATTCATTTTCATTTTTAAGGTCAATAGTACGAGGTACTCCACCTGCAAGAAGAGCACATGGTACGTACGAAACATAGCAGGGTTCGGGAATAATTACTTCATCCCCGGGATTGATCATAGCTCTGAGAGCAAGGTCAATACCCTCAGAACCGCCAACAGTGATGAGACACTGTTTCATAGGATCATATACAACATTATATTTGCGTCCATACCATTTACATATCTCAGATCTCAGCTCCTTCAGACCTGAATTTGAGGTATAGAAGGTTTTGCCGCGTTCAAGAGAATATAGTCCTTCATCAACTATATGCCAGGGGGTATCAAAATCTGGTTCTCCAACACCGAGAGAGATTGCATCTGGCATCTCGCTGACGATATCGAAGAACTTCCTGATTCCCGAAGGCTTAATATTATTTGCAATATTGCTTAATTCACGCATATTTTATTTCTCCATGGGTTACATATATTTTTATGCCATAACCTGGATTCGGTCATCTGAATCATTCTCATCTGAAATGATAACATTATGATCCTTATATTTCTTAAGTACAAAATACGTTGCTGTGGAAACAACTGTATCCATTGTGGCAATCTTTTCATAAACGAAATGCGAGATATCTTTAAGTGAGTCACCTTCAATTGTAAGAATAAGGTCATTGTTGGAGCCGGACATCAGGAACACTGACTTTACTTCGTCGAAATGACTGATACGAGTAGATATGCGGTCGAATCCAACTCCCTTTACAGGTGCTATTTTAACTCCGATCAGAGCAAGAACCCTTTCAGAGCCAAGCTTGTCCCAGTTGATAAGGGTACTGTAGCCACATATTATTTTTTCCTTTTCCATAGCTTTTATTTCATCAGCTACGGTCTGTTCTTCTAGACCTAACATAGCTGCAATTTCAGCACTTGTAAGACGGCTGTTTTTTTCTAAAAGCTCTAAAATATTTTCTCTCATTTTTTGTCCTTTCTATTCAAAGGTGGAGGATGGGTTGATCAGTATCTGTGTCTCACCGGAATGTGTTGGATCGGTTGCTGCCTTGGTGAGTGTAAATATGAATTCTGAGCCCACGCCTTCTTTACTGTTAACGACGATTGTTTCGTTATGTGCCTTAATTATTTCCTTTGTGATAGCAAGTCCAAGCCCTGTTCCGGCCTTATCCTTACCACGGCTGGTGTCATCCTTATAGAATCTTGTCCAGATCTTCTTCTGGGTATCAGAACTCATTCCGATACCTTCATCCTTAATAGATATTTCCAGCTTCTCTTCCTTATCGTTTATAGAAATATAGATATTATTTCCTGAAGGAGTGAACTTGAGTGCATTGTCCAGGAGGTTATAGAGTACCTGCTCTATCTTGGTTTTGTCAGCAGTAACAATGGTGGCCTCCGAATGATTATTCAGATAGATGGCTACATTTTTATCAATGCATTTAATCTCAAATGTATTAAGTGATGAGCGTACAACATCTATAAAGTCAAAATCCGAAAGCTTCAGATATGGGCCGTAGATTTCCAATCGGTTCAGATCCAGAAGCCCCTGCGTCAGCTTGGTAAGCCTGTTGGTCTCATCAAGGATGATACCAAGATATCTATCCTGTTTTTCAGGCGGAATAGTTCCGTCCAGAATTGCAGTAACATAACCACGGATTGAAGTAAGCGGACTTCTAAAATCATGGGAAATATTGGAAATGAACTCATGCCGGTATTCCTCCAGCTTCGACAGCTCAGAAGCCATGTACTGCATGGAGTTAGCCAGATGACCTATCTCATCATCTGAAGTGATGCTGAGCTCGGCGTCAAAATCGCCTCTTGAATACTCCTCTGCAACATCAGAAAGTCTCTTAATAGGTCTAATGACCTTGTGGGAAATAATCTGCAGCAGGGAGAATGCTATAATGATGATAATAAGACAAGGAATAAAGCTTATGCTGTATATATTTCTCAGAGTCTCATTAATATCTGCAGAAGTTGAGTGAATAATAAGCGCTCCGTAAGGAATGGAAACATCCTTATTGTAGGCATCTCTAGTGTGAAAAATAATCGGAGTATTTACCGAAATCATATTTGCATTATAAACTCCGTAAAAATCTCCAAACAGATGATATTTACTATGGACATCATAATCTTCATCCAGGTCATAGATGCTGTTAGGGAGAGCCTTCATGATGGCAATCTGTGGTTCTCCTGAAGAAGCCTTCTTTTTGTTTACTTCGCTGGCATTATCAAAATAGCCGGATGTAGCAATGATCATTCCCTGTTCATCTACATACCAGATATCGGATTGGAGAGTAGTTGCATAATAATCAAAATTCGAAGCAAGCTGATTGGCATCTATAGTTCCATTTGCATAGTAAGAAACTGCCTGACTTGCGATAAGAGTGGCCTCATTGCTGATAGTGGCAGTTTTCTCATTTATAAGTGATCTACGTGTAAAATATGAAATAAAAAATATCAGGAATCCAAATGACACAATCAGTATGAGGAGAAAGGTCAGATAGATTCGGTCAAGAAGGGAATGCTGCATTTGTAAAAACCTCTATATTAATATACCTTGAGTAATACTAAATGTTTGTTCATATTGTGAGTTGCTTATCTGACTTCGAACTTGTATCCGATGCGCCAGACAGTAGCAATATTCCAGTTGAATTTGCCGGAAAGCTTCTCACGAAGTCGCTTAACATGAACATCAACGGTTCTTGAGTCACCTATAAAATCATATCCCCAAAGCTGATTCAGCAGCTGTTCTCTTGTGAAAACCTGGTTTGGATGAGCTGCAAGATAATAGAGAAGTTCTATCTCCTTAGGTGGCATTTCTACATTTTCACCATTGAAGATTACCGAATAGTTTGAGATATTTACGATAAGTCCGGGATATTCGATATAATCTCCTGTATGGACGAAATCTTCAGATGCCGGAGCAATGGCTTCCTCGGATTTGGCAGTTCCAGAACGTCTCAGAACGGCACTGACTCTGGCCACAAGCTCATTTGAATCAAATGGCTTAACTATGTAATCATCAGCTCCCATTTTAAGGCCAAGAACTTTGTCAAAAACCTCACCCTTGGCTGACAGCATAATGATAGGAATGTCTTTTTCTTTTCTGATCTGCTGACATACCTCATAACCATCCATTCCTGGAAGCATGATGTCAAGCAGAATAAGATCAGGATTATATACCTTGGCAAGCTGAATAGCAGCTTCGCCATCCCCAGCGGTTTCGGTATCATACTGTTCTTTTTCTAGATATAGAGAAATAAGTTCGGCGATGTTTTCATCATCGTCTACGATTAGAACTTTTTGTTTCAGCATACTTTGTCTCCTCACCCTATATTTTAATCTACAGCTTTACAATAGTTACACCGGAGTCCCCTTCTCCGAATTCCCCTAAACGAAAATCTTTGACAAACTTTTTCTTTTTCAGATATTCAGTTACTCCGCGTCTCAGGGCACCTGTTCCTTTTCCATGAACGATACGAACCTGCTCAGTATGAGTCAGCAGGGCGTCATCCAGGAATTTATCCAGCTCGGCGATTGCTTCATCTACAGTTTTTCCAAGAAGATTGATTTCAGGCTTAAAGGTATAAGCCTTTCCTGAGCCGGCAGCACCTGTGTTTGCGAATCTGAAAATCTGATCAGCTGTCTTAGTTTTAATTCTATCCTCATCTATTATCAAAACATCATCAATAGGATATCTTGAAGTCAGGATTCCCATTTCTATCAGTACCTGACCTTTTGAATCAGGGAGCTCAAGAACATGTCCTTCTGTGTTAATGCTGAGAACCTTGACCTTGTCACCGATATGAAAATCCTTTGCCTTTTGTCCGGAGATTTTGCCTTCGCCTGCTTTTGAAGCCTTGTCAGAAGAGGAGTAGGAATCCTTTTTCTTTCGGATAGAGGTTCTGGTGGCTTCGAGAGTTCTGGCATCAACCTTGTCAGGATTCTTGAGCCATTTGTTGTAACTTCTTATGGATTCATCGGCAAAATTCTTGGCTTCTTCCATGATGTCACGAGCTTCGAGTTTTGCTTCCTCGATGATTTCAGCCTTACGTTTGTCCAGCTTTTCTTCCTTTTCAGACAGCCTTGCCCTGAGCTGTTTCGCACTGTTTGTTTCGATTTCAAGCTCATTTCTGAGACGCGCCATCTCACGTTCATTTTCTTCAAGGTCGGAAATGATACGTTCCATGTTGACCTTATTCTCATCCATATTCTGTCTGGCACTGTCAGTAATCTCATCAGGCATTCCCAGTCTTTTGGCAATAGCAAATGCATTTGATGATCCAGGAATTCCGATCATCAGTCTGTAAGTCGGCTGAAGAGTCTTAACATCAAATTCACAGGATGCATTTTCAACATTTTCTGTACCGATAGCGTAGGTTTTAAGCTCGGTATAGTGGGTTGTGGCCATAACACGGGCACCGACAGACTTGAGATATTCCAGAATGGATATGGCAAGTGCAGCTCCCTCGGCAGGATCGGTTCCGCCACCCGGTTCGTCAAAAAGCACGAGACTTCTGTCATTAACGTGCTTAACTATGTAAATAATATTGCTCATGTGAGATGAGAAGGTAGAGAGACTCTGCTCAATACTCTGTTCATCTCCAATATCTGCAAATACATCTTCAAAAATACTCAGACTGCTTCCATCAAGGGCAGGAATATGAAGACCTGACTGTCCCATAAGAGTCAGCAGACCAAGAGTTTTAAGTGCTACAGTTTTACCACCAGTATTAGGACCGGTTATTATAAGCAGGCTGTATTCATCACCCAGCTTGATATCAATCGGAACGGCAGTTTTCGGATCCAGAAGAGGATGAACTGCACGCTTTAGCTCAATGATACCATCAGAATTAAAATGTGGCTGTGTAGCGTTGGTTGCTTTGGCGTATTTGGCCTTAGCAAAAATGAAATCAAGCTCTATAAGAGTTTTATAATCTGTGGAAATATCCTCAGCAACCGGAGCAGCCAGCTGGCTCAGGTCAGAGAGAATCTTCTCTATTTCCATATGTTCGTCAGTATGAAGCTCCTGAATGGAGTTATTGAGTTCGACGATCTGCATCGGCTCGATAAATACAGTGGAGCCAGAAGATGAGCGGTCGTGAACCATACCAGGGAACTGATTTTTATATTCGATTTTAACCGGAATGCAGTAACGCCCATTTCTGGTTGTAACAAGAGCGTCCATGAGCATATCGCGGATGGATTCGCTTTTAACAAGCTTGTTAAGTGTGTTGTGAAGATCAGCCTCGGTCTGAACTATCTTTCTCCTTATAGAGCGAAGATTAGAAGAAGCATCGTCAGCAATCTCGTCAGAAGAAATGATACAGCGCCTGATTTCACTGGAAAGATGCTCCAGAGGAACAAGCTCATCAAAAAGAGCGGTGAGACTGTCATAGCCGCTCGCTTCAGTATCCTCAGTAGAGGAAGATACATCATCTTTAGTGGATTTGACAGAAAGGCTTCCGTAGCTACGAACCTCAGCAGTAGTTTCAAGCAGACTTGCAATATCCAGCAGCTCAGCTGCATTCAGAGAAGAATCGATACTGAGAAGCTTAAGACTTTCAGAAACATTTCTGACACCCGAAAAAGAAACATTTCCATGCTTTTCGAGCCTTACAAAAGCATCTCTGGTATTTTGCTGCAGAGCCTCAATCTCCATAGCATCACGAAGCGGCTTCATATGGCTGACCTTACGCTTAGCGCCCTCAGTAACCGCATATTGAGAGAGCTGGTCAAGTATTTTATTATATTCAAGAACGCGGATAGAACGCTTATTCATA
>JAILEL010000180.1 GCA_024687845.1 Eubacterium sp. | reverse complement strand
TGATTATATGTTTATAAAATAGGATCAGCACTCGGCTTGGCGCCTTGGTTGCAAGCAACCAAGCAATCCTGCACCTAAGTGCAGTCTTGATTCTGCTACGCAGAATGCGTGCGACTACGTCGCATTTCAAGGTTCCGTCAGCCTACGGCTGCCACCTTAAAACTGAGTTAACCGAGGGGTTGTTGGCCCTGGCCCAACTCGGGGAGTTTTTTAATGCCCAATATTTATAGTTTTTTAATATATGTCATATTAAAGATTTTCTGACAAAACTGTTGACAAACATGGGTGAAATGATGTATAAGTATGTAGTGCGTCGGTGAGCGGTGGAAATATCGCGACAATATTTGACGTATTATATAATGGCGACTTAGCCAAGTGGTAAGGCGTGGGACTGCAACTCCCTGATCGCTGGTTCGAATCCTGCAGTCGCCTCTTTAATTAGCAGAACTTCATTGATTGGAGTTCTGTTTTTTTTGCGTTATTTGGAATGTGATTTTCTGAGCTATCTATGAATAGTAATTAAGATTTGGTGATTTGCGCTATCTTCATGACATTTCAGTTGATTTTTTGTATAATTGGGAGAGTATTGATTGTGATTTTTATGTGCTGTGTTAATATCTTAGCATAGCAAGCAGATTATGGAGGATACCGGTGGTAGATAAATCGTTCTATCTTTTACTCTTAGTTGTTTTGGTTGTAATACTGATTATCTGTATCATTATATTAGTGAGAAGTTATAAGAGACTTCTTAATAGAAATGAGCTTCTTCATGAAAGCCTTGAAAATCTGAGTAATCTTAATGACAAACTCAGAATGGACAGACATGATTACCTGAATCATTTGCAGATAGTGTATGGACTAATGGAGCTTGAAGAATATGATGAAATGAATTCATATCTCAGAAAGGTTTATAAGGAGCTTCTAAAGACGGGAAAGGCAATAAAGACTTCAAAGCCAGCGATAAATGCTCTTCTCGCAGCTAAGTCAGCTGAATCAGAAAATAAGGAAATTGAGTTATTAATCGAAGTTAAGTCTGATCTGAAGCAGCTGAATATTGAAGACTGGGAGCTCTGTAAGATACTTTCCAATCTGATTGATAATGCAGCAAAGGCACTGGAAGATAGTGAAATAGAAGATAAAAAAATAAGAATAAATATTAATGAAACACCGGATAGATACATTTTTGAAGTAGAAGATAATGGTCCAAAGATACCCGAAGAGCTCAGGGAAATGATCTTTAAGAAAGGCTTTTCTACAAAGAAAGAGGATGGTCATGGAATGGGACTTGCTATAGTTTCAGAGATTGTAGGAAAGAACAAAGGTGAGATTGAACTGAATTCAGATGAAGAGGAAACAACATTTACAATAAGTTTCGAGAAAAGAAAAGGAGTATGAATATATGGAAGCTGTTCAGATATTAGGCGCAGTTGTTCTACTCATTGGAATATTTTTGATAGGAGTGGAATTCTATATGCCGGGCTTTGGAATACCGGGGATATCCGGAATAATATGTACATTGGCAGGAATCTTTCTGACTGGAAGAAATATGCCGGAGAGAATAATAGTTGGAGTTATTGCGATAGTAGTGGTCGCGGTGATGCTGGTAATAAGCATTGTGATATTCAATTCGAAGAAGATAAAATCACCAATCAAACTGGAAACGGATCTTCAAGGCAAAAACCTTTTCATAGAAGAAAAAGATATGGAATATCTGATTGGTAAGAAGGGAATAGCCATGACAGATCTGAAGCCTTCAGGCAAGGGTGAATTCGATGGTGTAAAGTTAGATATTATATCTTCGAATTACTATATTAAAAAGGGTTCGGCACTTGTAATATCTGCCATAAAAAATAACAGGATTATCGTAGAGGAGGGAAAATAAATGAACGGACCTATAATAGTTGCGATACTTATAATAATATTAGTACTGGTATTTATAACTGTAATACCAGTTGGAATGTGGATATCAGCTGTAGCCAGTGGTGTGAAGATAAGTATTTTCTCACTTGTTGGAATGAAGCTCCGTCGCGTAAAGCCTGCTAAGATTGTAAGACCTATGATCAAGGCTACTAAAGCAGGACTTGTAGTAAAATCAAATCAGCTTGAAGCACATTATCTTGCTGGTGGTGATGTAGATAGCGTAGTAAATGCACTTATAGCAGCAGAAAGAGCTGGAATGAACCTGTCATTTGAACAGGCATCGGCAATCGATCTTGCAGGTCGTGATGTTTTTGAAGCAGTAACCATGAGTGTTACTCCAAAGGTAATTGAAACACCTCAGATTTCAGCAGTTGCAAAGGATGGTATCGAGCTTCTGGTTAAGGCTCGTGTAACTGTAAGAACTAATATAGATCAGTTAATCGGTGGTGCTGGTGAAGCAACAGTACTTGCGAGAGTTGGTGAAGGAATTGTAACAACTGTAGGTTCTGCACTTACTCATAGCAGCGTACTTGAGAATCCAGATGATATTTCCAAGGTTGTTCTTGAGAAAGGTCTTGATTCAGGTACAGCATACGAGATCATTTCTATAGATATTGCAGATATAGATATTGGAAGAAATATCGGAGCTAATCTCCAGAGTCTTCAGGCTGAGGCTAATACTAAGATCGCACAGGCAAAGGCTGAGGAGAGAAGAGCAATGGCAGTCGCACTTGAGCAGGAAATGAGGGCAGAAGTAGTTAAGGCTGAATCCGAGGTACCAAGAGCAATGGCTGAGGCACTTAAATCAGGAAATATTGGTGTACTTGATTATTATCAGCTTAAGAATGTTCAGGCTGACACTAAGATGAAGAATGATATTGGCAATGGGGTTAAAGAGTACGTAGAAACCAAGAAGGATAATAATATAACTCCTTGAAAGGGGGATCTTAAATGAAGTGGCGTGATGTTAGAGATGATGAATATGGTTATATTAAGAAAAATCTAATTCCCAAAGATATTGCTTTAGTTATTGCGATACTTGTTGTAGATCTGCCAATTATGTATTTTACGGTGCAGAATATAAAAATGGATATGGGACTCTTTTCATTAGAGTATCTATTTTCAAATTTCACAGGTTTGCTTTTTTATCTTGTTATCACTATTATTTTGCTTATAACGTTAAAAGTTGCATTTTCATCTATTAGAGACATTATCTATATATGCAATAAAAGATTTACGGTGGTAGATTGCTTAATTGATGACGTATATATGAATAATTCAAGAGGAATAAATACATCAAATGTTACTATAAAACTTGATACAGAAGAAACAATGGATGTAAATTACGCTTCATTTTTACGTAATAAGCCTGTAGAGGGAAACAAAGCATTGCTTGTCAGACTGGGAAGAGCCTGGGAACTGGTTGTATAAAAAGAAATTAGTATATGAGGGTTAAGAGATGATAAATATAATGATTGTGGAGGATGAAGAGCAGATCCGCAATATATTAAAAAAGATGATAGAAAGGACCGAAGGATGTAAGGTGATTTCGTCTTGCGGGAATTTTGCATCAGCAATCAGCGATTTTATCAAGCTTCGTCCAGATGTAGTTTTTATGGATATTGATCTGGGTGGGGAAAGTGGACTGGAATGTGCCAAGGCTATCACTGAGGTTGATCCTAAGGTAAAGATTGTATTCGCTACAGCACACAGCGAATATATGGCAAATGCATTTGAAATCTATGCATTTGATTATCTGGTTAAACCATTTGATCTGGAGAGAATTGGTAAGACGTTGAACAGAATAAAGAATATGATGGATACGAGAGTACCTGATATTTTAGAGGCAAAACCAGAATCATCTTATGAAAAGCTTATAATAAGAGGTAAGGAAGAGATAAATCTGATTGATACTAAAGATATCATTATGATAGAGAGAACTGATGGTATGTCAAGAATAGTAACACATGAAGATGTTTTTCTTACGACACAGTCACTTTCTTCCCTTGAAGAAAGGCTAGATCCGGATAAATTCATGAGATGCCACAAGTCTTATATTATCAGCATTGAAGCTGTAAAAAAGCTTGAGATATATGGAAGGTGGACATATACAGTAACACTTAAAGATACTGAAGAAACAGCCCTTATGACAACTGAGAAATACAATGAGATAAAACAGCGATTTCTGACGTAGTTACTATTCACGGTTAACCTGAGGTTATTATTTTTCAAAAATCTGTTGACAAGTATAGCTGTGCAATGTTAGTATTCGCACATAAACCATAGATGAAGAGTAAGTAGATGAGACCTCCTTTACTACAGAGAACCGCAGGTGGTGAGAATGCGGATGTTAAGTGTTGATTTGAATGGACTTCAGAGGGCGACCTGAAAGGTTGGTGGTTACTTTAAAATGCTACTGACAAATTAGGGGAGACGGAGCGGGAATCTTCGTTATCAAAGTTCAGCATATGATGGTATGTGTTAAAGAGGGTGTAAGCTTTACACCAAGCCGGGTGGCACCGCAGGTTGTATTTTGATTATTAACCTGTCCCAGCGATCAGTTTATTTTGATTGCTGAGACAGGTTTTTTGTTGTTAAGGTTACTATTTACAGTGTGTTTTGAGTCATTT
Source organism: Eubacterium sp. (assembly GCA_024687845.1). The sequence continues at coordinate 184 of JAILEL010000180.1, read as the reverse complement.
TGAATAGTAAGATAAAAGTGATCAATAGGAGGTTTTAAAATGGTCAATCAATTATCAGTTTTTACGGAGAACACTAAGGGAGCAATGCTGAAAGTATCTAAACTTATTTCTGATGCCGGCATTGATATTTACAATGTAGTTTCGAATGACAGCGCTGAATTCGGAATTGTAAGACTACTTGTTA
>JAILEL010000169.1 GCA_024687845.1 Eubacterium sp. | reverse complement strand
ATAAGTTACATTATATCATTGCATAGCAGTGGTCACAACGTAAAAAGACACTAGGGACGATTCTTGACAAGCTATTTAAGCCCAACAAGAACCATCCCCAGTAATCCAAAAATATACAAAACTCACACAGTCAGTTATATCACTCCGTAATACCATACTCTTCAATGAGTTTATTCTGAAAATCCCTATCTATTGTTGATCTTCTTAAATCATCATATCGTTCATCATCCATAAGTCTCTGAATCAGCTTATTTACAATGCATCGTTCTTTTTCCATTCCTTTAACAATTCCAATTTCAATACCTTCGGCTTTAGATTCTTCCCTATTAACACTAATATCAGTATCATAATCATATTCATCTGTAAGAAAACTCATTACCGCATCACCTTCCTTTTCAAATTGATTTTTAAAATTGCTAATTCATCGTAAATCAAATATCTTATCTGAAAACTTTATTATTTCCTCATTTACATTATTAAGCAACTGTACATAAAGTCTGGTCTCATCGTCATAACCTTTGGCATTGCTTTCATATTCATTGGTCACTATAATAGTATTATTTACACTATCTGCCACAACCTTTATATCTTCTGCAACTGAATTTACAAATTCTGATTTTTGTTCTTTCAAATCTTTATTATCTTTATTCTCATACATCTCATTTCCAACAAGGTTAGAAATACATTCTATAAGCACCGTTGCTTCCTTCGGATTATCAATCAGCTTTAAAACCTCAGTAATATTATATTCTTGTTCAATAGTAATAAAGCCCTTTCCGTCTCGCATTTTTCTATGTTTCTCGACTCTTTGTAATCCTGCTTCATCGTATATTTTCATAGTTGCAATATAGAACCTATTACTATCACCTGTCTCAAGAGACAGTTTTTCTGCCAGCTCCGATTTTCCACTATTCTGTGTTCCGATAACTAGATAGATCATTTATCAATCCTCATACTCTCCGAACCTTCCACTCTACAATTACTACAAGCCACAAATTCATTATCTGTTCAACCTAATCTTTCATACTGTTCTATCTCAGTATCTCCAAATGAAGTTCCACTCTTATATAATGACATCGCCATATCAAGCATTGGAAAAAGAAGTATCGCTCCTGTTCCCTCTCCAAGTGCAAGATCTGCATGTATTATTGGTTTCAGCGAAAGCTCCTTAAGTATTATGTCCATTCCTTTTTCTCTCCCCATATGAGATGCAAACATATACTGCCTACAGCCGGGTACAAGTTTTTCAGCAATAAGCGCAGCCACTGCACTTATTAGTCCATCGATTACTATGGGAATGTGGTAAATGGCTCCACCTATAAAAACGCCTGCCAGTCCAGCTATATCGAGACCACCAAGACAGCTTAAAGTCATTATCACTTCTTCTTTTGAATTAATATCATGACCGATCCAATCCTGCCCGCCATCTCTACTTTCCAAATGAAGTCTTATGCCTTTTTCAATCACCTGTATTTTATTAATAAGTCCATCATCTGTAAGTCCCGCTCCTTTTCCTGTGAATTCTTTAGGATTCACCCCCATTAGAGCACATAGCAGAGCAGTACTGGTGGTGGTATTTCCGATTCCCATTTCACCGGTAGCAAGGATATTATAGCCTGCATCTCTACATTTTTTTACAGCATCTATTCCAGTCTGAATAGCCGCAAGACACTCCGACTCTTCCATAGCTGCCTCCCGAGTAAAGTTTCCAGTGCCTTTTCGAACTTTAGCATTAATCACACCACTCGGTGTATCCTCAGAATTAATTCCTATATCATATACAAAAAAATCCATTGGATAGCCCTGAGTCATTATACCAACTGAACTCCTTTTTTGTCCCATAAGTTCAGCGACTGCTCTTGTTACATCCTGGCTTGTCTGCGAAACACCTTCTTCAACAACACCATTGTCGGCACACATAATAATAAGAGCCTTACGGCTAATCTCCGGAATTACCTTTCCCTGTACTGCCGCTATCCGGCTTACAATATCTTCAAAGCTTCCAAGACCATCTATAGGCTTTGCAATGCTATCCCATTCTTTTTTGGATTTCTTCTGTATCTCCTGATCTGGCTCCGTTATTCTAATAGAAAACAGTTCATCTCTTGTCATTTTTTAATCCCATAATCTCATAAATGTAATCCATATCAAAACTCTCTCTAAGCCCCGACGCCAACAGGTCATATTGACTATCTTTATATTCTGAATAATTCTTCATATTATCCAAGGATATATTTTTGCCCTTTTGCCTTGCGATACTGTCTATTATACTGGCAGCTATTTCCTTTTTATCAAAAAATCCATGAATATATGTGCCATAGATGTTACCACTACAGTAACCAGTATCTTCCGAAGTAAACATAGATATATCTTCATATGGAACTGTTTTACCCATATGAATCTCGTATCCCTCAACTTCCAAATCACCTAAACCGCTCAGAACCCCTGTAGCACCTGCAACATTTCCAGAATAATTCGTCCGTACCTTTTCCTCTTCCAAAATCGTATCTACCGGAAGCAGTCCGAGTCCTTCCTCACTATCGACCGAACCCTCAACTCCATACGGATCTTCCACTTTACGTCCCAGCATTTGATAACCACCGCATATTCCGAAAATGCATGTTCCAGACTTAGCCCTTTCAATTATAGAGCTGCCTAATCCACATTCTTTAATCGCTCTAAGGTCAGCCAGCGTATTCTTTGAGCCTGGAAGAATTATCATATCCGGACTACCAAGTTCCCGGGAATCTGTAATGTATCTCACCGATACCTCTTCAAGTTGTTCAAAGGTATCAAAATCTGTAAAGTTGGAAATATGATTCAGTCTGATGACTGCTATATCAAACTCTTTAGCCTCACGCTTCTCAAATCTATCTGACAGAGAATCCTCATCATCTAAGCTCACCTTCAAAAATGGAACCACACCAACTACTTTTGTTTTGCCACGTTCCTCGAGAATCTTAACTCCATCCTCAAAAAGACGGCTGTCTCCTCTGAATTTATTAACAATAAGCCCCTTTACTCTTTTTCGCTCATTTTCTTCAAAAAGATCGAGCGTACCCAGAAGCTGTGGAAATATTCCGCCTCTATCAATATCACCAACGAGCAGAACAGGGGCATCTAGCATCTCAGCCAGGCCCATGTTTACTATATCGTCTTCCTTAAGATTCATTTCAACAGGTGAACCTGCACCTTCTACCACTATAATATCCACCATATCAGCGATTCTATCATAGGCATCCCGAATATCTTTAATGTAATCCTTTTTATGACGGAAATATTCCATAGCCTTCATATTTCCAACTACTTTTCCATTCACAATAACCTGAGAACCTGTGTCGCTGGTCGGCTTTAAAAGGATGGGATTCATAATAGTCATAGGTTCTATTCTGGCACATTCTGCCTGCATAACCTGAGCCCTTCCCATTTCAAGACCTTCTTTAGTTATGTAAGAATTAAGCGCCATATTCTGTGACTTAAATGGAGCAACCCTGTATCCATCATCAGAAAAAATCCTGCAGAGACCAGCAGCAATAACGCTCTTTCCCGCATTGGACATGGTTCCCTGTATCATAATAACCTTGGCTTTTCCATTATTCTGTGAATCATCAGAAGCTTTCAAGCCTTCGGCTCTCAGCGGACTTTCTGCATCATCAGAATCCTCATACCATGGCATATTTCCCAGAAGCTCAGTATTCATTCCTTCAATATGATAAAGCTTTCTGATAAACCTTTCAGAAAAAACCTCACGAGGAGTTCCGATTTTCTGAATCTCACCTTCTCCCATAGCAACTATGATATCAGATATATTTCTCGCTATTTCAAGTTCATGGAGAGACATCAGAACTGCAATATTCTTTTCTTTTACATAATCTCTTATTTTCTGAAGAATATCAATCTTATGCATTATATCCAAGAATGAGGTAGGCTCATCTAAGATTAGGATTTTCGGTTCCTGACAGATAGCTCTCGCGAGAAGAACTCTCTGTTTCTGTCCATCACTAATATCAGAAAAAAGCTTTTCTCCAAGCTCCGATATATCGGTCCATTTCATAGCTTCTTCAACTTTTTCTCTATCATTCTCAGACAAAATACCAAGACGGCCTGTATAGGGATATCTTCCAATCTCAACAACCTCTCTGCAGGTCATAAGCTCCGGCTTTATCTTATAGGTCATTACCAGAGACATACATTTTGCAATCTCAGAAGCCTTAAGAGACTGCTTATCAGTACCATCTATATAGATAACACCCCCACGCGCAGCAAGCTCTCCAGTTAACGTCTTAAGCAGAGTTGTCTTGCCACATCCATTAGGACCGATAAGAGTAACTATCTTACCTGGTTGAACCGAAAAGCTTATATCCCTTATCAAGTCAGATTTATATCCAATATTTAATTTTTCCGCTCTGATTCCCTGATTATCTGACATATCTTTTATCCCTAAATCTTAACATTAATTCTTACCTGCTTACTGAACAGTTGCATTTCTTTTTAACATCATAAATATCACCACTGGAACAAGGAATACTGCTGTAACAGAGCTGATACTTACCTCTGTTGGTGCAAATATCGTCCTCGCTATTAAGTCACAGAAAAGTGTAATAGCCGCACCTCCTAGGAAGCTTGCCGGTATCATCACATATGAACTATCTGTTTTTAAACACTGCCTGACCAGATGCGGAACTGCAATTCCAACAAAGGATATCGGACCTGCAAAGGCTGTAACACAAGCTGCAAGAAGACTTGAAATAAAGATAAGCATAGCTCTGAGAAAGGAAATATTGATTCCAACACTTCTGGCATACTCTTCACCAAGCCTGTATGCATTCATCGGTTTCAATATAGTTAGTGTCATAATGATACTAACTAACACTATAAACGTAATAACTTTTATCTCGTCCCAGTTCACTCCAGAGAGACTTCCCATAGACCAGTTATGAAGATTAATGATATTTGAGTCATCTGCAAAGGTAACAACAAAATCAGTAATAGCTGAGCATATATATCCGATCATTATTCCACAAACAACTAAAACGCTCATACTCTTTACTTTTATCGAAATGATCAGCACGAAGACCATTGCCAGACTCGCACCGATGAAAGCTGACAGGACCATCATATTAAGTCCCATTTCTCTTCCAATAGATAAGAAAAATATCATGAAGATAGCGACGGAAAGCTTCGCTCCCGAAGATATTCCAAGTACAAATGGACCAACAATCGGATTACCAAAAAAGGTCTGGAGCAGATAACCAGAAAGAGCCAGAGCTCCCCCAAGAAGAAGCGCTGAAACCGTCCTTGGAAATCTAATACTCATGATAATACTAGTACTCATAGCATCCGCCCTGTCACCAGCAAGAATTTTAAGAATATCACTTGTAGAAACTGAAGTACTCCCAAAAATAATATTAATCCAAAAAAGTCCGGCTATAAGAATTATTACCAAAATAAAAAATATAATACTTCGTTTTTTATTCATCATCCATCCGTCCTTTTTTATCATCAAGTCTTCCTCGTCTATTATAGGAATCACTTATATGAAACAAAAAATCAATCAACAAAATTAATGTACTCGAAGTCTCTATCCTCGTCATTCAAAATGGCATTTAAATCGCTCATAAACTCAGCCATTCCTGTAGTCTGCTGAAATAGATTTCGTTCTGTACAATAAACTTTTTTATCTTTAACAGCCTTAAAATCTTTAAAGAGTTCGTTCTTTTTAGTCAGCTCATCGATGGAAGTTATCTCACCACCTATAGTGCTATTGTAGATTATTATATCAGCCTTGGATGCCTCCGTATAGAAGTCTTCCATCTGCATATTCATGGTTGAAAGTGCATTTTCCTCATCACTCTCCTGATTACCTATAGAAGCGGGGATGTAATTGCCTCCTGAAAGCTCTATCATTTTGGTTATATAATCCCCAGGCTTTCTGACATTGATGAGTCCATTTGCAGTCACGTGAAAAAATGCAACTGTTTTACCAGTATTTTTCTTTTCCTGCATAATAGGCTCTATAATGCTGAGCTGCTCATTAAAATAATTATCAGCTTCTGTCTCTTTATCAAATAAAACTCCATATAACTTAATCCACTCAAGTCTGCCAAGTGGATGATTTTCATAGCTTGAGGTTTCCACAAGAACCGGAATCCCTAGTTCTTCAAGCTTGGCTTTTGCGGCAGGCTCGTGGTAAATCATGGTATTCTCTATTGCAAGATTACATCCACTGCTAAGTATCAGTTCATAATCAGGTGCTCTGTATTTTCCCGCATACTTAATAGTTCCTGCTTTCATCGCATCCCTTGCTTCTTCGATATACCAGTCACTTTCCTTCGCCCCGGAAAGCTTTACCATATCAAGAGCGTTGCAGGTATTAATAAGATCCATCGCAGAGGTTGATACAAGATAGGTTTTATCCAGTGGTTTCTGCAGAATAATAACCTCTTCAGGCAGTCCATCTGGGATCTTGGCATTTTCTGGAACAACCAGGTAGTAACCTGAATTCTCAATCGAGATAAGTGCGTAATCACCGTATTTATCAATCTCAAAGCATGTCGCATATTTTAATTCAGAATTGCCATACGATGTTTCTGATAAGACTCCTTCAACAGCCTCTCTTACAGCCTTTTTTATTTCTTCCTTATCGGTATTTACAGAATCATCAATATTATCCTCAGTCTGAGTTACTTCCTTTTTTCCCCAGGTAATTACATATTCAATCTCATGAGGAGTGCTCATAGCCACTGTATCACCGATAACCGTAAGTGGCTCATTTATGTTATCTATAGGAACGGTGAAGGTAGATTCACCACCATTATTTTCATTTTCGTATTTTATTCCATCGACTATCATATAGTCATAATTCTTACTGCTCCAAACGAACTTCGCAGTCATCTGTCCATCCACACTGGTTACTTCAACCGGAGATTTGATGTAAGCCTTTCCGGTTCCACCTTCAAATGTAATATCTACCTGATAGATTTCTTTTGTATTCCCGTCGTTTGATTCACCGTCCGGAATACTATCCTGCTGATTTACAGGATTCTGATTATCCTGATTATCAGAAATAACCCCCTGCGAAGCGCAGGAGGTTACACTGATCATTCCTAAAAAAATGCATAGAAAAACTATATAGTTTTTTAATGATTTTATTTTTGCCATGATATTTCCTTACTACTGTGGTGATGCAACTACTACCTTATGATCATACCACTTTCCCTTTGTTCCGATAAGTGCAAGATCGAATTCCTTATCAAGATATGGAACAGGAACATCGAAACCATTTACAGTTTCTGTTGTTCCATCATCATACTTTACTTCATCTTTTGTAGGCTGAAGCAGCTCTGCTCCGTCCTTCTGAGCATCATCTGAAGTTCCCGGGAACAGATTAACTATATTTTCAGATGAAAGACTGATATGGATTGTCATTTTACCATCCTTAACAGTTAATGTTCCCATATCCTTTAAAGCCTCGTTTACTTTGAACATTGAGCTGTCTGTTGTAAACTTAACCTGATATTCACCATCTGCAAGATCTGTCTTTGAATCAGCAGCATCTGTACTTGAAGCATCTGTTGCAGTTGCATCCACGGCATCAAGAGCAGCAGCTGTGTGAGCCACATAAAGCTCTTTGACTGCATCTATTCTTCCAAGTCCTTCTATCTGACAATCAACTGAATCAAATGCACCAGAAGCATTAAACATACTCTTCCATGAATCTTCCTCATCACCAGCCATATCGTTGTTAGCGTGATCACCTGCAACAACCATAAGCGGGCGAAGAACTACTTTTTTATATCCAGCTTCCTTAACAGCTTCGATTACTTTATCACATGCTGTTTCTTCTGGCTCACCCTCAACAGTACCAACGAATACATTCTCGTATCCAAGCTCCTTCATCTGAGTTGCCATCTGGCTATAGCTTATCTTTGCAGTATGAGCTGTACCATGTCCCATGAATACAAATGCAGTTCCATCCTCTGCAGCAGCGTCAAGGCTATCAAAACCTGCAGTCTTAACTGCTGTATCTACAACAGCCTCTGCAACAGCTTTCTTGTCATCATTTATTACAGTAGCATCATTTCCAACCTCTCCAAGAAGTGGTTCAGCAACTGATACACTGTCAAACTTATCCCTATACTTATCAAGTGCAGCTGTAAGTTCATCATATTCAGCACCATGCATAAGATGAGTTGGCTGAACAACGAGGTTCTTAACACCATTATTTACAGCTCTCTCAAGAGCCTGATCAACATTATCAATCTTCTCATCATCTCTTGCCTGAACATGGTTGATTATAATCTGAGCAGTAAATGCTCTTCTTACTGACCATGATGGATTGGCATCTGCAATAGCTTTTTCAACACCGCTTATATCCTCAGCTCGGCTTTCATTAAAAGAAGTACCAAAGCTTACAACAAGAATCTCATTCTTACCGATATCATCAGCATTGAGTGGATCGTCCTTAGATGCATCACCAGTATCTCTTCCAAAATAATCTGGATCAGCATTTTCGCCTTCTACCATTTCCTTCTGAGCATCTGTAAGTGCGTCCCATGCTGCCTTAGCCTTAGCACAGAGTTCATCTGTCTCATCTGTTCTCTCCTGAACATAGATAGCATCGATAAGATCTGCCACTTCCTTAGCCTTTTCCTCATCACTCTTTTCAGCTTCAGTAGCAGCCTCTGTAGTTACCTCTGCTTCTTCAGCAGTAGTCGCTTCAGTTTCCTGCTGAGTTGTAGTAGCGTCTTCTGTTTGTCCACATCCTGTGAATAAGGACATAGTTGTTGTTGCAGCCAGTGCTGCGATAAGTAATTTCTTTCTCAT
>JAILEL010000161.1 GCA_024687845.1 Eubacterium sp. | reverse complement strand
CAGCACTCTTAGTATAGAGTTCATACCAAATAAGAGATCTGTTCGTTAAATGGAATACATCGATAGATGTTAGCAAATAATTTCAAAAGAATGGTCGGCATCTTCTGCCGACCATCTCTTTTTTCTCTGGTATGCAGTTTTAAGTTTCATGTCACGAGTTCCAGTGTTGAAGCCGTTCATGACACGCCGTTTCTTGGCTTTAAGCTTTTTTAGATTCTTTTCTACCATGACTCTTATCTCCTTTGGGTTGCATTTAATTACTTAAAAATGCGTAAATTAACAGAAAAGAGTAGTATCTAATTGACAATCATAGATTTATAGCATATTCTATTACTAGAAAATGCGGCGCAGCGCAAAAAGAGGTAATTGAATGATAGTAAAAAGAGATATATATCTAAATCGGATAATCGAACGTCAAAATAATGGAATGGTTAAGGTTATAACTGGAATAAGACGTTGTGGGAAGTCCTTTCTTTTGTTCAGGTTATATAAGGAATATCTAATAACCAGCGGGATTAATTCGGATCACATAATAGAAATTGCGTTGGATGGAATAGAATCAGAGGATTTACGAGATCCTAAGACTTGTTATAACTACATAATGGAAAGAATAGTAGACAATAAAAAATACTATGTTTTATTAGATGAAGTGCAGTTTCTTGAGAGGTTTGAAGAAGTACTGAACTCGCTTCTAAGAATTGAGAATGTGGATGTGTATGTAACTGGTAGTAATTCTAAATTTCTGTCAAAAGATATAATTACTGAATTTAGAGGCAGAGGAGATGAAGTGCATATTTATCCATTAACTTTTGCTGAGTTTTACTCAGCTTATGGTGGAGAATATGACGATGCGTGGGATGAATATTTAAATTATGGCGGCTTGCCCGCCCTTCTTGATATGAATAATTCCAAGCAGAAAATGGATTATCTAAAGAGTATATTTGATAATGTATATATGAAGGATGTCATTGACCGAAATAAAATAAGAAACAGAGACGAAATCAATACATTGGTAGATATCCTTGCATCGGCGATTGGCTCTCCTACGAATCCAACCAAAATAGCTAATACATTTGCAACAGAAAGGCATAGCAGTTATACAAATAAAACAATCTCTGCCCATATAGATTGTTTGGAAGAAGCTTATCTTATATCAAAGGCTAACAGGTATGATATAAAGGGGAGAAAGTATATAGCTGCTAATGTGAAATACTATTTTACTGATGTAGGATTAAGAAATACCAGGCTTAATTTCAGACAACAAGAGCCAACACATCTAATGGAAAATATTGTTTACAATGAGCTGTTGGCAAGGGGGTACCTGGTGGATGTGGGAATAGTAGAGGTCAACCAGAAAAATGCCGAAGGGAAAAGCATAAGAAAGCAACTTGAGGTCGATTTTGTTACCAATATGGGAAACCAACGGTATTACATTCAGGTGGCCTATGATCTTTCAACTGAGGAAAAGCAAAAACAGGAGTTTAACTCACTCCGAAACATACCTGATTCCTTTAAGAAAATTATTCTGGTTAACGGATCATCCAAGCCATGGCGAAATGAAGATGGTTATGTAATTATGGGCATGAAGTATTTTTTGCTAAATGAAAACAGCTTGGAGTATTAAAGTATAAGGAACGGTTTATAAAGAATGGATCAATTTTGCCACGGGTTGTGGCAATTTTTGAAGCAGAGTTAGATGATAGAACTATAACCGAACTTAGAAGAAGTTGAAAAACTGAATGGATAATTGATTAAACTTGATGACTATGAGTAAGAACGCGGAGATATAACGTTTGAAAAAATACTGAAATAAGAGGTGAAGAGATGGGCAAGAGAATAATAGCGGTAAATGCCAGCCCCAGAATGGGATGGAATACGGAAACGTTGATCACTGAAGCATCTAAGGGTGCTGAATCAGCAGGAGCAGAAGTCATACGGTTTGATCTTTTTCGCATGGAGAAATATACAGGATGTATATCATGCTTTGGATGCAAGCGGGAAAAGTTCAAAGGACACTGTGTATGCAGAGACGGGCTTACGCCTGTTCTGGATGCGATAAGAGAGTCGGATGGACTTATCATAGGATCACCGAACTATCTCAGTGAGCTGACGGCATCCTTCCGGGCACTTTATGAGCGCCTGATTTTCCAGAATCTGACCTATAATCTGGAAACGCCATGCTGCAATGAGCATCCGATCCCTGTGTTACTTATGATGACAAGTAATGCACCGGATACCATGTTTCTGGATATGATGCGGAACTATCAACAGACGCTTGACCGATTTGTGGGACCGACAGAGATATTTATCAGTGGAGACACGCTGCAGCTGAAGGATTACAGCAAGACAGACTGGCCGTGGACACTGTTCAATCCGGAAGCAAAGCAGAAGAGACACGACGAGGTATTTCCGCAGGAATGTCGGAAAGCATATGAGTTGGGTGCGACGCTTGCTTCGAAATAAGGAGGCGTTCATATTAAGGCGGTGGCTTTAAATCGAAAGATTTATCGCTGCCGTTTTTATTTCCCGGGGAATATCTGTTTCAGTGTTTCCGGCATGGATTCGAGCATCATCTGTGCGGCAGTTCGTGCGGGGGTTATGTTGTCGGTAAGCACCCATTCCCTTGTCATTCCCAGAGTACCGTAGCAGTAAAGCCTGATGCTGTACAGGATCTGAGTGTCGAGGTTATCCGTATCGAGATTCTGCTTTGCCATCTGAGCATAACGTTCCACGAAATACTCAAGCATGCATTGCCACATAGGAGTCTGCGAATTGTCCTCGTAGGCTCTTTTGTAAAAAATGCAATCCTTTTTCATCAGGTCTAAGGCCTTAGCTGCTGAGTCGAGATCAAGAACATCCGTATCATAGGCGGATTGAAAGATCATCCATGCCATTAGGTCATATTTGTCCTTGAAATGATAGTAGAATGTAGGACGCTCAATCTCAGCTTCCTTACAGATCTCGGTTACCCGTACCTTGTCTATTGATTTATGGGAGAGCAGTTTCCTGAGAGAGTCTGCTATCCAGAGTTTGGTTCTTTCTGCCATATCGCACCTCGTTTCTTACAGAATTAGAAATATGTAAGAATATCTAACAGAATTGTAATTCTGTAAGTGGAAAAATTCAAGGGCTGGATGTATGTTATACACATAGAACAGGAGTTGAAAGCTCATATGTGGGCATGATCTTAGAAATGGAGGCGTTTGATATGCATTTTACAGGAACTATTTACAGAAACCCATACTGGCCGACCTGGCCTTTACTTGAGATTACACAGGGCTGTACTCATAACAAATGCAAGTTCTGCACTATGTACAAGGATGTACCCTTCAGGATGTCCCCCATGGAGTGGATCGAGGAGGATTTAAAGGAACTGTCGCAAAGTGATCCAAATGCAACAACAATACAGATACTTTCTGCCAATCCGCTTGTCTTAACGTATGATAAGCTGGCACCGATCTTTGAGATGATACATAAGTATCTGCCCAAGATGGAATATATCTATCTGGCA
>JAILEL010000152.1 GCA_024687845.1 Eubacterium sp. | reverse complement strand
TAGAGGGAAAGATATCAGGGATGTATCCCTTGGAAGCCTGATGGATAATATCAGTATGGTATTCCAGAGAGTATATCTGTTCCAGGATACAGTAGCAAACAACATCTCCATCGGTCGTCCTGATGCCACCAGAGAAGAAGTGATAGAAGCCGCAAAAAAAGCAAGATGCTACGACTTCATTATGCAGCTGCCGGATGGTTTTGATACGGTTATTGGAGAAGGTGGAGCCTCTCTTTCAGGTGGAGAAAAGCAGAGAATATCTATTGCCAGATGTATACTTAAGGATTCTCCAATTGTTATTCTCGATGAGGCTACAGCAAGTGTAGATGCTGATAATGAAAGAGCTATACAGGAGGCGATCTCTGAACTTTGTAAGGACAAGACACTTCTTGTAATAGCACATAGACTTAAGACTATCAAAGATGCAGATCAGATACTTCTTATCTCAGATGGAGAGATAAAGGAAAGAGGAACTCACGAGGAGCTAATGTCTATAGGTGGACAGTATTCACACATGGTGGAGCTTACAACGTAGAGTACGTGTAATCTTTTTCCTTTTCCAACAAAAAAAATACAATAAAAAGCACAACAAAAACGCAACTAGTACTAATTACAAACATCAGTACTAGAATAAATAATTCACAATCATGGCTGTCAGCTCTCGTATGACAGCCTTTTTGTTTTTGCCACCGTTATGAAACATTGTGTCGTGTACTGCGGCTTCAACTGTTGTAAGAATTAAGTAAGATGCGGTTTTCAGGTCTTTAATCTTCAGTTCATCTTTATAGGCAGAGAGAACTGAAGTAAACATTTGAGTCAGACCTTCTTTATGAACCATTTCGATTTCTCTAAATTCATCTGACTGTTCTGAAAGAGAAGCAATCTCACGCTGAAATGCAGTCTCATATTCATGACCTTTAAATACAGTTTCAATATATAGATATACAGTTTCTTCTATGGAAAGCTTGTCTAAATTATCGAAAGGACTGGCTTCCACACCTGTTTGCGTCTGTGAATCTTCGCCTATGTTCATAGGGGAAATCACGACATTATATATGTCGGCTACCAGTTCCTTATATAGATCCTTTTTATCCTTGTAATATGAATAAAATGTGCCGATGGATACTTCGGCTTCTTTTGCTATTTCATTTGAACTAGTAGAGTGATAGCCTTTTTCGGACATTAGTTTAATGGCAGCGTCCTTGATACGCTGTTTTTTTTCTATGCTTCTTTTCTGTTTTGGTACGCGGATTTCTTTTTCGCCCATGTTTCTCTTATCCTTTTTGAGTTAACTGTGAATAATAACTAATTACTGCAATTTGCTTTTTTATATCGAGAAAATAATTCTTGTTTCTTCTAAAAGTATAACATAGAAAAAAAAATAATCAAATCAAAAATATGAGCAATAACTCACATTTTTGTTGACAAAATGAAAAACTGGTGCTAACATCCGAAATATGAGCAAGCGCTCATATTATATAGCGGGCATGACTGTAGTGTCGTGCGTTTCAAAATATGTGGTTTTGACTGATATTCAGTCGGAAAGGAATAAATATGTATCTTGAAGTAAAAGGAATTAAGAAAAGCTATGGAGAGGGTGGAAGCTATATTCAGGTTTTAAAGGGAATAGACCTTTCAGTCGAAAAGGGTGTCATGTGTGTTATACAGGGCACTAGTGGTTCGGGCAAGTCGACCATGCTTAACTGTATCGGAGGGCTGGATAATGCGGATTCGGGTTCTATAAAGATAGAAGGTAAAGAGATAGTTGGACTTAAGAATAATGCTCTATCAGACTATCGTAGAGAAAACCTGGGATTTATATTTCAGTTCTACAACCTGGTTCCGAATCTTACAGTTAGAGAAAATATAAAGGTATGTGAATATCTGACAGATAGCCCCATGGATATAGATGAGCTACTGGATGTACTCGGACTTACTGAGCATCAGAATAAGTTTCCGTCACAGCTTTCAGGTGGTCAGCAACAGAGATGTGCTATAGCCAGGGCACTTGTTAAGAATCCGAAGCTACTGCTTTGCGATGAACCAACAGGAGCACTTGATTCGAAAACATCCCGTGATATTTTGATCCTTCTCGAAAAGGTAAATGAAAAATACGGGACAACGATGCTGATAGTAACTCATAATAATGCAATAAAAAATATGGTGGATCAGGTCGTAATCATGAAGGATGGAGAGATAAGGAAGTCTTATCTGAATGATGCAAAAGTACCTGCTGCTGAACTGGAGGATCTGTAATGAGAGTGTTAAATAATAGGATATGGAGAGAGTTTAGAGCTCATTTTGGAAGATATCTGGCACTGTTTTTTATGATAGTACTTGGAATGTATCTTGTTGTAAGTGTTGCAGGAATGGCAGAAACAACCATTCAGGGAAGCAAGGAATATAACGATGAGTGCTGTCTTCAGGATGGACAGTTTACGACATTTATCCCACTTACTGA
>JAILEL010000283.1 GCA_024687845.1 Eubacterium sp. | reverse complement strand
TATGTACGCTTCTCACTCCCATCTTTAAAAATCGTTGCTACATCACGCCACTCATACTTTGTACTTTCTGACCAATAATCTGAATATCCGCTGCCGCACCCGTTTATATATATCTTGTAAGCATCGGCTCCTACTGTCTTGCCAATTATTATCTTTACTCCTGTCTTACTGTTAATATATTTTACGCTTACCTCAGGTACGCCCATATCAAATTCATCAGCTTCTATCCTAATCTCTGCAAATACTCCTATAAACAATGCTACGAACAATATTACCGCCATCAGTTTTCTTAATCTACTCATATTCTACTCCTTAAACTTTTTTTACATTTTAGGCACATACCATATTACTTCCCATATTGCATGTCGTAAATCTTTCATATTATACTAACCTCTTTACTTCCTCAATTAATCCCGAACTAAATCCATCAAGATCATCTATAGCGATTACATTGAGTCTAAGTAAACTAACAATATTCCAAATTGTTTCAGACTTCTCCATTCTCATCGATACACCTGGATGTTTACGATCTTCTTTTATTCTTTTCTCAAGCTTCCAAAAGCGGTCAGAAGGATTCCCAGAAGATTTTAATAACTTGATATAATCCTTTAAAAGTCTATCCATAAAGTTTTCTTGCCAATCTGGCAATCTATCCTGAAATAAATTCCAATCTGATTTACTTATATTGATCATAGACTTAATCTCCAATAATAATTTATATAACTATTTTTGTGATATTTTCATTCCAAATTTCATAACCCTGCCGTCTAGCAGAATCATATACTGGTTGCATGTTTTTAGCCAATATATTATAAAATTCATCTTGAGTATTGCCTTTCCTATACAGTTCTTGGCCTGCCCAAATAGAATGTAGATTATCACGGTAACAACCTTCGAACAGCTTATATATTCCTGCTTTCTCGTGCATCAAGTTATACATGAGATACTGGTTTTTTGCGAAGTTCTTAAAGAACGGATCCCACTTTGGTAGTTTGTTACTTTTAGAAGAATTTAATGACGAATCCATCGGCATTAAGTTCCATAATTCATCATTCATGACAAATGACCATGGTATAAAGTGATCCACATCATAATTTCCTTTTATCACCTCATTCCCGGTAAACACATCATGAACTTCACATAGTTCTAGAATACCCTCCCATAGTTTGCGAACTTTGTTCAGTTTACGCATCTTATCATCCATAGGCGCAAGCTTATAAACAAGACCAGGTACCTCGGGATTATTATTCTGTAGCCATTTGACTTTTTCATACTGTATCCAACCTAGAATGGCTACAGTATTATCTCTTATCATCTCTGCCCATTCGGGATTTATATGCACTTCTTTCTTTAACTTAGCTGATTCTCCAATTGTATAAGGTAAGATAACCACTTCACGATTAACTTTCTCTATATAGGCAGTCATTCTCCTAATACTATCCCATTCAGGTGTTTCAGCCTTACTAAAGAACCCAGCCAAAGCCCTATAAGGAACCATATTAGTAAGCTGTTCTTTATATTCCTTAAGTTCTTTATCATATTTATTTATTGCATTTAATATCTCAACCTTTGAGTCATTTGCTGCCAACTGACTAAGTTCAGATAGTTTAAGTACTGCCCTTTCTAAGCCATCTCTTACTTCATTTCCCTGTATTCCGCTTAGATGTATATGAAACTCGCGTACAGAGTACCATGCATTACATATCATCTCATTGATTATTTCATCAAAAGTAGTTTCCGTTATATCCCTTGATACTAACTGTACTATGGCTTCCAGCCAGTAAAACTTATAACAATATGACGGATTCTTCATCATCTGAGCAAATCCGGAGATGTCTAGTTTATTATGGTAAGATGTATCTATCTGTAGCTCTATTCTGTTTTTTGAAGCAATATTTTCTATCATTGTTTATCACTCCTATCAAACATCTATTTTTGATTACGAAGTATATCAACAACCTCAATATCTGCTGGCAACCAATCTACAGAATCTATCTCGTTAATACTTAACCATTTGGCCGCCTCGTGTTCTTTTAAAAC
>JAILEL010000108.1 GCA_024687845.1 Eubacterium sp. | reverse complement strand
ATATCATTTTTATATTTATAAAATAAGTATCTAATTATCTGATTTATACTTTCTAATAGGAGTTCTATTGTATCAAGCGGAGCCCCACTTATTTCTTTATCATTATTAAAATCCGTGCTTATTGATAGTTCCAAACCAGTGACGCCCTTTTTATCAATATATTTTGAATAAGATTTGTTTAAATTTCGTATTTGACCTTGAAAAAAAATTGTAACGGCTAACAATTGTTCAATAAAAGATTTTTGTGAAATCTCATTAGCATCCAAATATTTTTGATTTTCTGTATCATAATTAGAAATAATCTGCATATACAAATATAAATCTATAACATCATCTACTATTCTTGAATCAATATTAAATTGAAATTCTTTAATTTCCTCATTATCATTATTCTCATTTTTTAAAACTATACTTGTCATAAATAGAACATTAATTAATCGTGTTTTTATAATTTCGGTACATTTTACACCTAACGGATTTTTTATAAAATCATACTTAAACAACAATCTTTTTAAATTATGATTATATCTTTTTCCTGATTTTATTTCCAAATCAAGCAGAATAATTAATGTAAATAATTTTTCACTACACTCTTTCACATCCCCGTGTGTTAGGATAGATGTCAGTGAAGCTCAAAAGTTTTTGTGGTAGAATAAGACTACCGCAGAAAGGAGCATCACATGAATTATAGTCAAGAGTTAAAAGAATCTATTCTACGCAGGTTATTGCCTCCAAATAGCGAATCTGTTACAAAAGTTGCCAGGGAGGAAGGGATTGCCGATCAGACACTTCGTAACTGGCTGAAGCAAGCAAGAGAAGAAGGGCATCCGGCGCCTGGTAAGGAAGCTTCAACAGATGATTGGAGCACTCAGGATAAATTCCTTGTAGTTGTAGAGACTGCAAGTCTTACAGAAACTGAACTAGCAGAATATGCTCGTAAGAAGGGTCTCTATGTCGAGCAGATCAAGGCATGGCGCGATGCTTGCATGAATGCAAATGGCGGTGTTGCCAAGGAAGCTGCTCGTTTGAATCGTGAGCTTAAAGAGTCCGAAAAGGAACGCAAGAAGCTCGAAAAAGAATTAAGCAGAAAGGATAAAGCATTGGCTGAAACCGCTGCTCTCCTTGTGCTGTCAAAAAAAGCAAATGCGATCTGGGGGGATCCAGAGGACGCAAAATAAGTGTCTCAGATCGCGAAAAAGCTATATCACTTATAAATGAAGCTGTTGAAACAGGCGCTCGCCTTCCTAAAGCTTGCAAGGTCCTCGGGATTACAGAAAGAACCTATTACAGATGGCAGAACCTTAGTAAGGAATTTGATTCCTACGAAGACCGACGTCAATATGCAGATCACTCTAATCCAGCAAATAAGTTAACGTCTGATGAACGCCAGAAGATACTGGATACAGTTCATAGTGAAGAGTTTGCGGATATCCCTCCGTGCCAGATAGTGCCAATACTCGCTGACCGTGGAGAATACATAGGTTCAGAGAGTACCATATACAGAATCCTTCACGAGGAAGAAGAACAAAACCACCGAGGACGAAGTCAGGAACCACATAAACACGGAAAACCAACATCTTATTGCGCTACCGCACCAAATCAGGTGTGGACATGGGACATAACATATTTAAAAGGACCGATTAAAGGTCTATTCTACTACCTATACTTAATTATTGATATTTTCAGCCGAGATATCGTCGGCTGGGAAGTATGGGAAGAAGAATCAGCCGAACATGCAAGTGAACTGATCAGAAGAGCCTGTTTTGCACAGAAACGTCTAACAACCATGCCATTAGTACTGCATTCTGACAACGGTTCTCCAATGAAAGGTGCAACAATGCTTGCAGCACTGTATGATTTAGGAATTACACCTTCAAACAGCAGACCCCGAGTAAGTAATGATAATCCTTATTCAGAGTCTTTATTTAAGACGCTTAAATATCGTCCCAACTATCAACCACAAGGTTTTGAAACACTTGAGGAAGCTCGCAAATGGTGTCAAAGCTTTGTCAAATGGTATCGCACCGAGAATCATCATAGTGGTATAAAGTTTCTCACACCGGCGGCACGTCATGAAGGCAAAAGTGAAGAAATACTAAACCGCCGTCATGAAGTATATGAGACAGCAAAAGCTGCTCATCCGGAAAGATGGAATGGCAGAGATACCAGAGATTGGAGCAACATAGATAAAGTGTGGCTAAATCCTGATAAAGTCAGCGATGGCGAACCTTCCATAATAAATAAGGAACCGGAAGCAAAAGCCTCATAATAATTCATCCTTGCTTAACTATTCTTCATCTGGACTGGATTAAGATGTCAATGATTGCGAAGCAACGGCAAAGCCGCTTGTCATTGATAGCTTAATCCAATACAGATACAATCCTAAAAGCAAGATGAATAATATGTAACTTTTTAACAAGTTTTACTGACAACTACCTTGACAAACAGCGGTATGTGATGTTATAAACATGATAGCATATATGCTATCAATATTCAAGAATATAACTTACATGAATGATTCTTTAATTTCTCTTTTGTATTTATAATATGTGTTACGAGATATACCTGCAATCTTCATGACTTCTTCATCA
>JAILEL010000095.1 GCA_024687845.1 Eubacterium sp. | reverse complement strand
GATAACCTTACTGTCTCTATCGCTTCTCTGATAAACAAAGCATTCCCTTTTGCCATAAGGAGAAAATCATAATGGTTCTTATCAAAGTACTTTATATTATCAGCCGAGAAATACCCTCTGTCTAATATAAAACCTACATTTGTGTATCCGTACCTTTTTGCCTTTTCCACCATGATCCGGCATTGCGAATTATCCACTATGCTCCCAGGATACATTTCATAGAATAGCGGCGTTGCACTGTCCTGATCAAATGCTATGCTGACATTTACCTGCGGATACTCGGAATCTCCATCCTTTGAATGACCGAATTCCAGGAGTTCTATGCCCTCCGCTGCACTATTCATATTTGTCGAATCGTAAGATATGTATATATTCTGCACATCCTTATGAAGATCATTCCATCCGGCAAGAAATGCATCATGTTCTACGATCGTATGACGCTTGAGCATTTCACAAACCGCTGTATCTTCTACCGCACGCTCCATAAAAAGCGGATGTTCATACTCGTATGAAGGAAAATGCTGCATGACCGAATCCTCACTACAGATCATATACGCAGCCACATCCTTGATCATATCTGAATCCCGGCCGTATGTATCGTCAAGAAGATCGCCAAGCTCCAAAGAATCGAGTATCGCATCCGCTGCTATAAATATCCCTATCTTTAATACATCGGAGCAACCCGGTGCATCTTCTTGGTCAGCCAGTTCCGGAAACGCCTGATAAAACTTTGCATTCGGGATCATATACAGATCGTCTTCCATCTTCCCAACACAGATGCGCTTGTTAACATTATATCCTTTATCTTTCAGATATCTTTTTTCGGCAATCTTATATACATATCTTGTCCCTCTCACAGGGACAATGACAGTTCCTTCAGGCCTTTCGATCTTCATGATTTCCTCCACCTCGGATGGTTATAATTATAACTATATTTTATCATGAAAATCTATTTTTGGCAAGGCTAAAATGCCGGTTTTCCTTATTTTTCAGGCATTTCAGGATTTTGTTATCTATGCATCACCTCTTTGGGTAAAATTTTTTTGAAAGTTCAGGATTATCAGTTACTTCCTTGCCCTAGCTTTTTTAGAATAAACTCAGCCGCACGCATACTGGCATTGCCATCTTCACTCACACCATGATCACCCAAAAACACTTTGACTCTTTTCTGATAGTTATCCAAAACAAACCTATTAATTTCACTTAATAATTCATCCATCGATTCACTTACTGGAAATGGAAGTGAATTATAGTCAATCAAAAAGCCTCTATCTCCAAAAACATATTCCTTTTGATCAGGTGCGTATAAAAAAACCGGTTTTCCAACTATCGCAGGTTCAAACATAACACTGGAATAATCCGTTATCATCATGTCTGCAGATGCTACCAGTTCTTGACTATTCTCATAGAGACTCGCATCAATAATCCCTTCTTCTAATCTTACTCCTTGAGCATATGATGCATCCAATGGATGCAAATGAAGTAAAACAACCCACTCTCCCCCAAATTTCGCAGCAACTGCATTCCTAATTGCTCGCAAATCAATTTCATTCCAATGTCTCTTACTCCTTATGTTTTTACCACGAACTTCTCTATATGTTGGGGCATACAAAATTATTCTTTTATCTTCCGATAACTTATAGTGATATCTTACTTTCTTTTTCACTGTCATATCAAACATCACATCACTTCTTGGTGAACCTATATGTACACACTCACCCGAATAATGAAATCCACTTCTACATGAATTCTCATCAAAATCACTCCCCACGAAAATATAATCTATTCCAGCAAATCCATGTTCTAATTTCTTCTTTCTTTTTTCCGACTGTCTATCCACATCAAAATAAAACTTCTTCAATGTAATGCTGCCCCAATGTTTCGTCTGAATGTATATTTGATCCTTTCTTTTGAAGATATATTCAGGAACAGGTTCGTCCATTATCCACACTTTGGCGGTTTCCATCTCATAAATGTACCTTTTCCAGTCTCCCTCATATACAATGTCAATTCCATCTATCGCTTTCTTTTGAGATCTTAATATCCAACAAATTCGAACATCCGCTCCCATATTTAATAGTTTTTCTG
>JAILEL010000044.1 GCA_024687845.1 Eubacterium sp. | reverse complement strand
GTATTAAAGTAAGAATGCCCTTACTATCAGCATTATATTCCTTCTCTCCTACTGTCACTTTCTTATTAATTGCTATGCTGTAGTCCTTCTGAGCATAGTATAATTTCTGATTTACTTTTATGGTTGTATCCTTCTGTACAACACCAGCCTTTCCGGCATAATAAAGTTTTCCCTTAACTCTGAAGAACGTTTTCTGAGCTATACTGCCTTTCTTCTGAGCGTAATATCTTTTACCGGATATATTGAAGAACTTTCCCTGAACAAGTGTACCATTCTTCGATGCATAATATTTCTTACCATTCCAGGTGATGAACTTATTCTTGGCTATAGCACCTTTCTTCTGAGCGTAGTATTTCTTACCACGATAGGTAAAAACCTTATTCTTAACAATTTTTCCCTTACTGTTATAGTAATAGGAATGGTTGTTCTTTTTAATGATTCGGTTTCTGGCAGCCGCAGCATCAGAAACAAAACCAAGCTGCAGTATAACAAATAAAATAATGGTGATACAGATCATTTTCTTCATAATACAACCTTCTTTCTTTAAGATAAAAATATTAGTCTTCCTCTGATTTTATCTTAACGTGTAAGCTGTCCCTTTTTCAGTACAGCGTGTATTATTTTCTTGATTATATCACCATTTGTTATTTAAAACACTTTTAATTCATCTCTTACGAGCATGAGTGAAAATCCCAGCAGATTCTGTCCTCTCCACTTTGTCATATCATTCTTGTTTGGATCAGTCATTGACAGACCGATTCCCCATATCTTATCCTGGACTGCACATTCAGCCAGAATATCATTACCAGTATCTAACAGTTTTTTCTTAAGCTCATCATTCTGTTTAAACTTTTCAATCAGGCCTTTATATATGATTGGCTGACGCATACCATTCCACACAGTATCATTATAATTTGAAACACTACGTCCTAAAGCTTTGATTTTTCCAACGTTTGATGTTTCCATTATCTGTGAAGCAATCTCTGTATCATTAAAAAGTATCGCCTTCTTATACATCATATATTGTTCCATAGAAGAAAACTTTATCCCCTCTATTGAAAAATCCGACAAATACCAGTTACTTAAATATCCATAAGCCTCATCAGGATTATGAAACCCTATAACATTTCTCATAGTGTTCTCCTTATATAATACTAGAATCAATTATTAGTCTATTAACTCACCTATGTTTCACCCTCGGTTCTATCCTTATATGCCCGGTCTCCTTATTACAAGCAGGGCATGTAGTTATAAATATCTCGTCTATTTCAGGATATGGTGGCTGGATTATAACGCCCCTGTGCTTATCTCCGTATTATTATTCACAAATATAATAAAACTATAATCCTTGCATTTGATTATGTAAGACCAATCATACGTCTGAAAAATCAATACCTTATATTTTGCATCATTATCATTAACCTCTTCTAAAAATGAACTTTCGGTATCTATTCTGGTTATTCTATAAAAATTGTCTTCATCAATCGCTGTACATTCAACTACTCCTACTGTAGTCAATTCAAAGGGAATTTGAGGTTCTCCTTTCTCTACATCTTCACAAAATGTCGGATTTAATCTTCCCTTAAAAGTAAACTTATTAGCTTTTTGATATAATGAATCCAAAAAAATAGCATCTCTGGCATTCGTTATATAGCCAACATCGGTTTTAATTCTTCTATAACCATCCATAAGTATTTCATGTCTCCACTAAATTGTTATCCAATATATATTTCAGATTATTCCTATTAAGCATCCATGCTTTCGATCTGTCGCCATTCCTGTAATCAATCACTTGACTTCTTTGAATATCTGTTAAGTTATCGTATATTTCCTGAGCCTTTTCCCGAACTGCATCTACTCCCAGAATATCAGCAACAAAATCAATGTGAACACTGTATTCATTAAAATATTCTGTAAAAAGTTTTTCGGTAGCAGCATCGAAATTTTTTTCAAAACTATCAGCCACTAGAACAGCAGTCTCCTGCATCTTAGCATTGAGTTCATCATATACATCCAACAACTTCTTTTCCGTAGATATGTCGTACCAGTATCCGTCTACAGATTTATCATTATCAGGTCTGTATTCTACAAATGCAATGATATTATCTACAGGCAATTTTCCATATTTTTTATAACTGATTCGGAAATCGGCATTTATCTCCACACTCTTGTGTGACTCATTCCACTTTGAACTGAAGAAATATATTTCAAAAACCAGATCTTTTACTGCCTTCCTAAGACACCTTTTACTCTTTAAATACTTCCATCCGGTAGATTCAGCCAGCATTCCTATAATTTTTTCTTGTGCCTCATCCACAGCGTATATGTATTCCATTTTCCCTCCATAAATATATCTTCAAGTTCAATAAAAAGAATCGAAGTATTTTTTTCATCAACCTAACTCTTATTTCTTCCTCGGTTCTATCCTTATATGCCCGGTCTC
>JAILEL010000277.1 GCA_024687845.1 Eubacterium sp. | reverse complement strand
TATTGAAGCTCAGAGGAAGAGTGTATATGACGATATAGCAGCATTAAACGATTATGGAATAGAGATAATCAAGGAGATGCGAAGCTATAAAACATATTATCATTGCGTTTCTCGTGATTTTGAACTTGCAGAACTTCGTTTGATTATAGATGCAATAGCTTCATCTAAGTTCATTACTCTTAAAAAATCAAAAGACCTAATTGAGAAACTTGAAAAAATGGCTAGTCATTATGATGCCAAGCTTGTAAAAAGAGAAGTTTATATTTCTGGACGGGTAAAGAGCATGAATGAAAGCGTTCTCTATACTGTAGATGCAATTCAGAATGCGATAGCATATAACCATAAGATTACATTTCAGTATTTCAACTGGAATGTAGATGGTGAGATGGAGCTGCGACACGATGGAGCATATTACGAAATCAGCCCTTGGGCTTTAGTCTGGGATGATGAAAACTATTATATGATCGGCTATGACGAGAGTGTAGATGATTTTAAACATTTCCGTGTGGACAAAATGCTTCATACATCAGAAATTAAGAAACGCCGTCAGGGACGAGCTGAGTTTGATAAAAAAGATAAAGAGATATATACAAAGAAACATTTCCGGATGTTCGGAGGAGAAGAAGAAAGAGTAACGCTTCTTTGTAACAACGACATGGCAAATGTGATTATAGATCAGTTTGGTAGAGATATAACTTTAAGAAAAGTGGATGATGAACACTTTGAGGTAAGAGTTGATGTGGTGGTTAGTAATCAGTTCTTTGGATGGATAGTTGCACTTGGTGGAAAAGTGAGAATTACAAATCCTCAGAATGTTGTTGAAGGCTTTAATGAATGTATTGAAAAATTCACTGAGTAGTATAGGAGCTTATTAGATGTGGTGTAAAGTTTGTAACATGGAGACAAATGAAAAAGAATGTCCTGTGTGTGGTACAAAAACAGTTGAAGATATACCTACAGAAGTTCATTGGTGTAAAAACTGTAAAGTTCCAATCATATATGAAGTAAATCAAATTGATAAAGGTTGTTGTCCATTATGTTCTGGAAAAACCAAATATATGACTAAGGATATTAGACCTGTTTTTCCGGAAGAACGATTACTTATGGAATTGATACTTGATGTTGAACCCAATAGTTATAAAAACGCTTCAGTATGGGCATCAAACAGTAGATATTATATAGATGGTAAGGTAGAGAATATTGCGAGCTCTGTTTATAAGGATGCTGATACTGACAAGTTGGCAGAAGGCTTAGCAAAATATAAATCAGAAAATACATATGAATATTTTGATGATTATATTGAATTGTTTTGTAAAGCTAATAGAGATAGGTTGAACTACCTTATAGACGAGGCAACGGGTTTCATTCGTGAAGTATCATCAAAATATGATGAAGAAAAATTAGTGATTTCTTTTTCTGGAGGAAAGGATTCAACTGTAACGGATGATATTGTTAAAAAGGCACTTAGTAATCCGAGTATAGTAACAATTTTTGGGAATACTACATTAGAATTTCCTACAACCATTGAATATGCTGAGAGATATAGAATGGATCATCCTCATGCAATCTTTCAAGTAGCAAAGAATGAAGAACAGGTATTTATGGATGTATGTGAAGATATTGGACCACCAGCACGAATGATGAGGTGGTGTTGTTCAATGTTTAAAACGGGGCCTATAACTCGAATACTGAATAGCTTGTATAGAGATCAGAGAATACTTACGTTTTATGGAATTAGAAAGGCGGAATCTGTTAGTAGAAGCAAGTATAACCGAGTAGAAGGAGATTCAGAATCTGTCAAGATTCAGAAACAAACGGTTGCATCACCTATATTCTTTTGGAATGACATAGATGTATGGTTATACATACTAGCTGAGAAGATTGATTTTAATTATGCTTACAGATTGGGATATAACAGAGTTGGCTGTTGGTGTTGTCCTAATAATAATACAAGAGATCAGTTTTTAACTCGCATATATATGCCAGAAAGATCCCAAATATGGAGAGACTTCTTGATTGATTTTGCAAAGAAAGTCGGAAAACCTGATCCTGAAGAATATGTTGATTCTGGAATGTGGAAAGCTAGACAGGGCGGTAATGGTTTGCCGTCTGCAAATGACGTAAAGATAAAGTTTACGAATTGTACAGCGGAAGATCATGCAAAGATATATAAGTTAGTCAGACCTTTTGATGATGAATTGATTGGTATGTTTGTTCCATTTGGTAAATTAGCTCCAGAACTAGGGAAAAAGTTATTACGTGAAGTCATTATTCTGGATGTTAGAACTAATGTACCAATTATATCTATACAGCCATTTAATCAAGATGGATATGAAAATGCAGTTAAGGTAAAGACTATGAATGTGGCGGACCATGATGATTTACAAAGAATGATTGGTTACCAGATTAGAAAGTTTAATGCATGTAGAAAATGTTTGAAGTGTGAATCAATATGTAATGCTGGTGCAATTACTATTGCAGGGGGAACATACTATATTAATCCTGAAAAGTGCGTTCATTGTAGAAAATGTGTTAATCAGAAATATCTTACTGGTGGATGCATGATGGATAAATATTTGAGAACTAAGGAATAAACTGGAGGAAATTGGTAATGCCAATGAGATTTCGTGCGCATGATACATTCTTTATTCGTAAAGGATGGTTAAGTAAAGGTATGAAGGCGGTAAATAATGCGCCTGATGTATTTGTTAGTAAGGAAAAAAATCCTATGGATGAACTTGGGATTGGTTCAAATATGGTAAAGGCTTTGAGATATTGGCTTCAAGTTGTTGGGTTGACTGAGGAACCTAAATCTGGAAAAAGAGATCAAAGCTTTACAGAGCTAGGAGAAGCTGTTTTTAAATATGACAGATATATTGAGGAAATAGGAACCCTGTACTTGCTTCATTACAAAATGGTTACGGATAAGGATAATGCAACGACATGGTATTATTTTTATAACGTGTTTGGGTTAAAAGAGTTCGTTCGAGATGATTTTGTTAGGATGCTTCAAAGTTACATTACAATTGAAGAAGAGGCAAAACCTGATAGGACGCTGAATGATGATTTTACTTGCTTAATGAATACTTATGTACCTAGATATAAGTCAAACCCTAAAAAAGTGTCTGCCGAGAATAATATAGACTGTCCGTTTGGAGAGTTAGGATTGATAGATATTATTGGGAAAAAGGGGAATGAGTTTGTTTATAAAAAAACTACACCCAATGTGAAAAGTTTTAATCCATGGATTGTTTTAGCAATAATAATTGATCAAGCAAGTGATAAGAAAGAAATCCCTTTGAGTGAACTTCTTACTTCACCAGGAAACATAGGAAAAGTTTTTAACTTGGATTCGATTTCTATGATGGATTTATTACATAGTGTGGAAAAAACTGGAAAAATAAAAATAATAAGAACAGCAGGTCTTGATATCATCCAGTTGATAGACACTGAAGAACTGTCTTTTATGGATTGTGTAAAAAGATTTTATGATGAAATAGAAGGTTAATTTAGAGAGGAATTGTTGGAATGAGCAATATGATAAAAACTGCACCTGGTTTTCAATATTCTGTAAATATTGCATTTGATTTAAATAATGATGATAAAATAAAAAACTTTATTCCTACAGCATCATCTATAACTTTATTGGATAATATTATTAAGAGTGTTGATAACAATGGAACAGATAGAGCAAGAATACTGATAGGGCCATATGGTAAAGGAAAATCTCATATAGTTCTAATGATTTTATCAATGTTAATGAAAAAAGATCCAGCGCTTTTTTCAAATTTACAAAAAAAGATTAAAGAAAGACCTATGCTGGTTCAGGCTATAAAGAATTATTACGATAGTGATACAAAAATCCTTCCAGTGATAATATCTGGTTCTAGTACCAGTTTGCCACAGGCTTTTTTACTTGCGCTTCATAGAACTCTATCGGAGAACGGAATGTTAGATATAATGCCAGATACGAATTATAGAGCTGCAGTATCAACAATTCTGAAGTGGAAAGAAGGATATCCTGATACCTATGAAAGATTTTGTGAAAATATAGCATTACCTATTGATGAATTTGTAGCATCCTTAAATGATTATGATCTAGAGTCTTATGAAGTATTTGAAAGAATATATCCGGAACTTACAGCTGGAAGTGTTTTTAATCCTTTTGTAGGGTTTGATGTAGTTGAGCTGTATGAAAATGTTTTAAAAGCGTTAAAGGAAAAGTATAACTATACAGGTTTGTATGTAGTATATGATGAATTCAGTAAGTTCTTAGAGTCGAATATCAAAACGGCATCAACAAGTGATACCAATATGCTTCAGAGTTTCGCTGAAAAATGTAATAGGAGTGGTAGTAGTCAGCTTCATCTTATGCTTATTTCTCATAAGGAAATTGAAAACTATATTGACCAATTACCAAAGAATAAGATTGATGGATGGAGAGGCGTTTCTGAACGATTTACTCATGTTATTTTAAATAATAATTTTAAGCAGATGTATGAGATTATTTCATCTGTTATTCAAAGAGATGAGAAACAGTATGATCATTTTGTAAAAAATCATACATCAGAGTTTGATTCATTATATGCAATATATAGAGAGCATAATCTCTTTGCAGATCTTGAAGATGACGAGTTCGGTAATATGCTATATAAGTGTTATCCTTTGCATCCGATGTCTATGTTTATATTGCCTAGATTATCTGAAAAAGTTGCACAAAATGAACGTACTCTTTTTACATTTTTATCCGCAGATGGTGATAATACATTATCAGCATATTTAAACTCAATAGATCAGAATCAGTTTAAATTGGTTACACCTGATATGTTATATGATTACTTTGAACCATTGTTTAAAAAAGAAGTATATGACATAGCAATACATGATAACTATTATTTGACTAGTGTAATATTGGATAAGCTTGAAGCTGGAAGCTTAGAAAGCAAAATTGTAAAGGCTATATCATTAATCTATATACTAGATCAGTTTGATAAATTAGTTCCTACAAAGGCTGAGCTATATCAAGCATATTCTTATGAATATAGCAAAGATGAGATAGATTCTACAATTACTGATTTGATTGAAAAGCAGTTAGTTATTTATCTTAGAAAAAGTAATAATTATCTAAGGTTAAAACAAACCTCTGGAGTTGATATAAGGAATGAAATTTTAGAAACAGTTGAAAAGCAGAAGGATAGTCTGACAATAAAAGATTCGCTTAACAACTCAAATTTTGATAATTATTTATATCCTTCTAGATATAATGATGAAAATGAAATCACAAGATTCTTTGTGTTTGATTTTATAAATGATTCAGAATTGTTTGTGGATGGTGATTGGAATCAACGCACAAAGCAACTCGATGGAGATGGGGCGGTTTATGGAATAATTCCATCAGAGCAGTATGGCATAAGAGAAATCGAAAAGAAGGTTAAAGAAATTAGCCAAAATTGCACAAATGCTATTTTCGTTATTCCCAAAGAGATACATAACAAAGGGGATATCATACGTGAATACGAAGCTGTTAAGCAACTTATGGATAGTGTCGTAGATGATAAGATTCTGTTTGAAGAATATGAAGTGGTTTATGAAGACTTAAGAGAAATTGTTCTCGAATATATTAGTGATTTTGTTAGACCAGAAAAATCAAGGTCAAAGTTCTTATTTAATGGTAAATTAGAGAAATTGTCTAGAAAGGCATCTTTGACTGAATTGATGTCAAGAATATGTGATGAGTTATATCCTGATACGCCAGTTATAAATAATGAATCCATAAATAGGAAAGAAATTACTTCTATAGCGTTAAATAGTAGAAATAAGATTGTTGCAGGGTTGTTAAGAACAGAATTAGAACCTAATTTGGGATTATCAGGTACGGGACAAGAAGTCTCTATTATGAGAAGTACATTGGTAAATAAGGGGATACTAATAAATGATGAAGATGCTGCATACATAAGTACGGAAGTTTCTGATGTAAAAATGAGAAAAATGCTTAATATCATACAATCGTTTATTTTTGATGTTAAGAAAAATGGCAGACTATCGTTTTCTGAATTATATTTGAAACTTACTGACTCGTCATATGGGATTGGTATTAGATTTGGGGTTATCCCTATTTATCTCGCAGCAGTTTTTCATAATAATAAAAAAGAAATTGTATTGTGTGATGTTCACGGACAAGTCCCACTTAATGTAGATACGATTAATCAGATTAATTCTCATCCTGAAATGTTTTATCTTGAAGTTTTGGATTGGGACTCTGATAAGGAAGAGTACATAAATGGACTCGCTGATATATTTGCAGAATATGTTAATGAAGTTGAAAGATCCTCGAATGCATTTGATTTTGTAGCTTCTGCAATTAAGAGGTGGTATATCAATCTTCCTAAATACTCAAAAGAGTGTAGAAAAAAGCTTAACGGTCAGGATGTGTATAAAACAAATTATATGATTCTAAAAGCTTTATCTAAAGGTGATTTAGGACAGAAACTGTTGTTTGAAATTATACCTGATGCTTGTAGTACAAAAGACTTAAATGAATGTACAAATCGAGTGCGAGAGTTTAGAAATTACTATGATAGTGCGATTGACGGATTAATTAGTAGAATAAATGACTTTTTAAAAGACTTATTCTGTAGCAATAAAAAAATGATGGATAAAATGTCTCTTCCATCTGTAATAATGGATTGGTGTGAGCAACTTGATTCAAGAGTATTTGAACAACTTTTTACGGATGGAACAGATAGATGTTTAAACCTGTTTAAGAATATAACTAATGATGAGGTTGATTTCATTAAAAATCTTTCAAGATTGGCAACTGATTTAAGGATAGAAGATTGGACTGAAGAAACCTTTAATACATTCAAAATGGCTATAGAAAAGTACAAAAAAACTGCAGAGTCATTTACATCAGGTGATGACGAGATAGATGCAGATTCAACGGCTAATTCATATCAAGTTTCTTTTGTTTCAGAGGATGGAAGTGTTGTTACCAAGAGATTTGAAAGAACAGAAACAACCAAAAGGGGAGAACTGTTGTTAAATCAGATACAGGCAAGTCTTGACTCTATGGGTCAGTCAATATCAGAACAGGAAAAAAGACAAATACTAATGGATATACTAAACAAATTATGTTAGGAGCATCTAATTAATGGCTTATTTTGATAATGCATCTACCACCTTTCCAAAACCGGAAATAGTCTATGATTTTATGGACTCGTTTTATAGAGAATCAGGTGTGAATGTTGGAAGAGGTAGGTATTCTCTTGAGAAAAGCGCGGTAAATATAGTGGATGATACTCGCGAAAGAATTAAAAAACTATTTCATGCACCGGCAAAGGAGGTTATATTCACTCCTACTGCAACAATAGCATTGAATATGATTATTCAGGGGTTAATGTCCGAAAATATAAAGAATGTTTATATTAGTCCGTTTGAACATAATGCTGTCACAAGATTATTGCACCAATATGAGAAAAAAGGTGTTATCACAATTCATACCTTAGCAGTGACATCAGATGGAGACTATGATTTTGATTCGATTTCTGAATCATATGAAAAATGCTCACCAGACATTATTATCGTTAGTCATGCTAGTAATGTGATAGGTTATGTTTCTCCTATTGATGAGTTATTTAGGCTTGCTAAAAGATTTAGGGCAATCACTATTGCTGATATGTCGCAAACCGCAGGCTTAGTAGATTTAAATGTGGGTTTAGAAACATTTGATTTTGCTGTGTTTGCAGGGCATAAAACACTTTATGGACCGACTGGTATTTCAGGTTTTATATGTTCTAGACCAGTTAAACTTAATCCTATATTGTTTGGCGGTACAGGATATGATTCTTCTAACCAAGATATGCCAGATAGTGTTCCGGAAAAGTATGAGATGGGAACGTTAAATATAAGCGGGATATCTGGATTAAACGCTGCACTTAGATGGATTGAAGAAATTGGAATAGATAATATAAGAAAAAGAGAAAATGAAAATAGAAATAGATTGATAGATATTCTTTCGAGATATGATTTTATAAAGATTATTGGTATGTATCCTGATAAAGACTATGTTGGAATAGTTTCGTGTTTGATTGATGGGATAAGCAGTGATAGTGCTGGAAGTTTATTCAGTGAGCAAAATATTTCTGTCAGAACAGGTCTTCAATGTGCGCCATCTGCTCATAAGTTCTTGGGCACATTTCCAGCAGGTACAATAAGATTTAGCGTGGGTTATTTTACTAATGACAATGATTTTGATGAGTTAATAAATGTGCTTGATTACATAAATGAAAACATTTGAAATAAATATATTGAGAGGTACGGTATGGGAAAGAATAGTTTTGTAGATTATCTGAATTCATTACATAATTATAATGCTCAAAACGAAAATGCTTATGGGGAGCGCAATGTTGAAAATCCATATTTCGATGATGTGATGGTTAAAATAGGATTATGTGATTATATTCATAATTCTTTGGTTAATGAAGAACCACATATCATTATATTAACTGGTCATGCGGGAGATGGAAAGACAAGTATTATGTATCAGGTGTTAAAAGATTTAGACATATCTTTTAATACAAATGAAAGAATAAGTGATTTCACTTTACCAACGGGGAGAAAGTGTCAGTGTATTAAGGATTTTAGTGAATTATCAGATAGTGAAAAACTAGAAACCTTGAGTTCAGTAATAAAAATGCCGCAAGAGGGTAATTTTGTTTTTATGGTGGCAAATACTGGTCCTTTGATAAATACTTTTGGGGAAATGTTTGATTCTCCTGAAGATAAAGAAAAAGCAAAAATACAGTTAATAGATGCTATGGACTGTAATGATGGAGAAATTAAAGATATATATGGAATCAAAATATGTGTAATAAATGTTGCAACGGTTGATAATACATATTTTGCGAATGAGTTTCTAGACAATATTATACAACCTAAATTATGGAATGAATGTTTATCGTGTCCAAAGAAGGATTATTGTCATATTTATAGAAATATAAATCTTATTTCGGACAATAGAAAAGAGGTTTTTGGATTCATAGATAAACACTTTATCTGGATCACTGAATATGGTAAAAGACTGACAATTCGTAGTATGACAGAGCAGCTTGCATATATGATAACAGGTGGATTTTCGTGTGATGAAATTAAACCTTTTGAGGAATATAAATATTTATTCAGCAACTTGTTCTTTGGATACATAGGAACAAGAATAAATGAAAAGGCGTTAAATATTTTAGCTATTGATGTCGCTAATAAGTGTGAATATGACAATAAAAGATTAAGAATAGATGAAAAGCTTATAGTTGGTCGTGAGTATGCGGCTTTATTTAATAATGAAGTTATTGATATTATAAAAAATGCTGAAGTGAAAAATGTAAATGCAAGTGTAAAAGGTTGGACGAACTTTTTGCGAAGAACTTTCTTCTTTATGAACATAATAACGGATGAAAAGATTATTGAACAGATTTCTGAAGATGTATTTTCAAAACAATTTGGTAGATTTTTGAGACTAAGAAGTGGAGAAATAAAACCTGGAAAGGTAGATGCTAACTTGATTGCTGATGCGTTATCTATGATATATGTTGGTACACCAAATTCAGAAAATGAAATACCTTTAACATTAAGCAGAGAATCAGGTATTGCGCAGAATGTTCAATTGATTACGGGAACAATTCCAAGTCGTCATATGAGAGTTGTTCCGGTAAAAACAAATGATACATTGTTTAATAAAGAGAGAGATAGGTACATATTACATCTTGAGGTTAATAAAACAGAGTTAGAGTCGGTAATATCTCTGCCAATGCTTGATTATTTTGAAGAGTTAAAGAATGGTGTTATAGCAACAAATATTGATCCACTATTATCTCATGGAGTTGAAAGCTTGAAGGCTCAAATATCAAGTGAATTAGATGATGATTATAGCGAAGAAATAGAGATGATAATATTGAAAAATGATGGTAACAAGGCGGTAAGATTTGAGATAACGGAAGATAGAAGATTAAGGCAGGTATAGGGAGGTTATATATGAATACATATCCGGAATATATGGATGATGATTATAAGAGAATAGAAGATAAACAGATTATATCATCACTTCTTTTTGGAAATAGATTTAAAGCTGATCAAACATTGTACGAATATTTGATTGAGTTTTTACTTGTATATGCTTCCCCTAAAGATGCTAATTTAGAAGATGGCAAAATGCATTTTCACAATAATGATGAGGGAAGTAAACTTAGTTATTGGGTAATGCCAAGGATGGCATTACGTAGATTTGTTTTTTATGACAAATCAAGAAAAAAAGGCACAATTCCACAAGATGAAAAAGCTTACAAAGAGATGATAGATATTCTTGTAAAGAAAATGGATGATGTTAATGATGAGACTGCAAGAGAATATATCGAGAGCATTCAAGATTTATTTCACGGTTATGCAGTTGTAATTAAGAATCGTTTTTG
This sequence comes from Eubacterium sp., assembly GCA_024687845.1. Next base: position 11,357 of record JAILEL010000277.1, on the reverse strand, counting down.
GGGTGCTCAGGCGCTGATGCCTCTTTGTCCGGAGTTTATTTTGTGTGGTGCTGATCCAAATGAAAAATATAGGAGGGCTAATGTTGATTTTAACAATAAACCAGAAACTGTAGATAGTTTATTTAGTTTTGATCGAAGAAATTTTCTAGCGCGAGGAGGAGAATTATACTATTTACATTTGCTTCAATCATTAGATAAAGATAAAAATGCTAAAACAGCATTGGAAGATTTACTCAATGATCTGGTTGGAGTTCAGTGTAAAAAAATATCGGATTTGGCTTGCTTTATACAGGATAGTTGGGAAGAACAGTATTGTATGGATAAACAGAAACTGTCTCAAAAATTGAGTTTATCATTTATTCCACAGGATGCTTATGGAGACTGCGGTGTATATAGCGTTAAAGAATTGGTTAATTATCTTTCCTGTAAATTACATCCTATTAATAGAATGGATGTTCTTGCAAAAGGTGTTATGTTACAGATTATGAGGATGATGTCTTATAGGGTTTCGACATATTTGAGAGGTGAAAAACCTATTTGGATAATTGATATGAGAAATGAATCCTCAGATACCGTAAAGAAGTTAGCATCTGATTCTTATAAAAAAATGGAAAATGACTTTATGACTGCATTGAATAAAATGGCAAGAGATATTCATATTGATGATGATAACATCATGAAGGTAGTCAGAGATGCAAGGGTTGATTCATTTGATATCTTTAAGAGCAAAGGAAAAGAAATGCAATGTATCATTCCTGTAAATGGTCCGTTTGAAAGGATGAGTTTATCTGAAGATGTAATAAGGTTTTTAGTGCTTGCTATTGTAAAACCAGGGGAGAAGATGACTCTAAATATGTTTTTGAGTAAATTATTTGAACATTATGGAATTGTAATAGGACCTGAAGAATATAAAAAGACATTAAATGGCAAGGGCGATTTTTCATTAGCGAACGATTTCTCATATAATGTAGATGCATTTCAGGAGTTCTTGAAATCAACAGGTTTTTTGAGAGAATTATCGGATGCTACTTCAATAGTTGTAAATCCATATAGTTCGATAGTTTAGGAGGGCTGCTATGAAGTATATTGTAGATGAAATAGTAAATTTAATTGTAAATAAAGCTGTTGATACTCAAAATGAAACAATGATAAGGGTTGATGGGTTTGAAAGCGTAGAATTATATGAAAAAATTGCGCAGAAAACATCACAAGCATTAAGTGGAAAAGGTATCACATCAGAAATACGTCTAGCAAAGAATAAATGGGACGAGTTTTCTGAGAATTCAGATAATAGTACTGTATTGCAATCAATGAAACAGAATGGTTGGGTGGCTGAGTCACAGAGCATCACATTTTATAGAAATCTTCACAATTCGAATGTGTTAGTTTTATTAGGAACTGAAGATGAAGAGGATAAAGGGGGACTTCTTAATTTTTATAGTATTACTCCGGATAAGCTTATAAAAAACTTGAATGGAAAATACCATCAAGTATTCCAGGATGAAATTGAATCATTAAGTGATGATGATAAAGATACTGTAGATAGATTATATAAATATTTATTCGAATTCGTTCCTAAGGATATATGCAAGCTGAGCGATATCATTGATTCTTGGAGTGGACAGATAGTAAATATAAGAGATTTCTATGAACTCTTTTTTGAGACCTTACCTTTATGGGGACTTGAAAAACAAAAGTATGATTTGCCAGTGGATAAAAAGGCTAATCTGAATAAGAATTGTTTGAGAAGTAATTATAATTTTATCAACAGAAATTTATTCAGTAAAATGTCAATGCCACAGTATAAAAAGTACATTGCCAAAATAGACTATTATCCAACTGCGGAATTGGCCAAATTCAATTCAGAACATGAGTGTTGGGTAAATCAAAAAATTAATAATTATAATGATTTAGCAGTTGTTCTTAAAGAATTTATAGGTGGAGAAAATGTTGAAGAGAACAGGAAGTTATTGATTGGAGTGGACTTCGCAATAATTGAGGATGTCCTTGGTATAGGTATCCCTGTGGAAAAGAAACCACCAAAGAACAAGGTTACAAGTTTGGTTGGAGAACCTTTAGAGGTTTTTACACAAGCTTTGTTTTTGGTGTTTAATCATTTAAGTGAGGAAGATATCCATGTAGATGAAATAGTATTCGAATTTGTTCAAGCTGAATTAGTTTGCATGTACTCAAATACTGATGACGATGAAGGTGCTCAACAGTTGCATAATACATGGAGGAATATATGCATACATTGTAATGACGTTATTGAATATATTAATAAGAGAATGTGGCAAGTTAATGGTAATGATATTTCTTTAGTTAGCGAGCCAGAGAAATTCTTTTCACCTAAAAATGCTGCGCTTAATATTGAGAATTCAAGAGTAAAAGCTGCAAGTGCAAATAAGAAAATAAGTAAAATAAATTTTAATGTAAAGTACAAATATAAAGACAAAGATTTTATACATGAATTTCAGTGGAAATTTAACGAAGTAAACTCTTGGTGTGGAAATTTTTCGGATATATGTAATGATGAGTATTATGATAAATATGCTGGCAATTATATTCCAATTGCTACAATCTCTAAAATCAACTCGCTTATATTTGCAAAGAGTGATGAGGAGTTCTTTGATAGGTTAAATGAAAGTGATATTTCGTTTGATTTTAATCTTTCGGATTATGTAGATAAAAGAATTCCAAGTTCGGAAAAGGAATTATCTGCACGTTTTTATGAAGTGGGAAAAGCTTTTTATGATTTTATAAAATGTATCAAAGAAGAAGGGTTTTACACTTGTATTGGCAAGGATATGTCGGAGTTGGCAACCCTTGTAAATAAATATGTTTCTCTGGGTGAAAAATTGATTCAAAGAAGCTTTCCGGAAAATCTTAAGTGGATTTTAGATGTTTATATTCAGTCGTTTAATATAGTAAAGGATACCAAGTGCTTTGATTCGGAAATTGAAACTGATTGTTGTATTGTTCCGGCATGGCATCCTGCAACATTAGAAAAACTGAATGATCAAAAAATATTCTTTCTTGATGGATGTCAAGAATGGTGGAATGAAAGACAAGGCAATAAAATTACAAAAAAAGAAATAGAAGATACAATAAACTCATTAGTTCAAATGAGTACAATTCAAAGTTCACTAGACATATTACCGTCATATTCTCAACAGTATTATGGTAATGTGGCTTCTTATGGTGCATATGGATTGTATGGTAGAAGTGATCTAAAGAATGATAATAGATTAAAGGATATGATTCATAAAGATGCTATTTATGATGATGATTTTGATAGCAAAGAAATATCTCGCTTAAATGATAATGCGAAGATGATTTATGGAGTTATAGATGATTATGTGAAGGCATTTCCTAATTCTATGAATAATCTAAGTATTGTTTTTGTTGATCCTTCTGAATTACAGCCGATTATTGCAGCGGTGTATAAATATATAGATGTTTGTCGAGATAAGAATAAGGATGCACGTATAGATATTACATTAAAGATACTTGTTAAGCCTGAAAATAAAGGTGGTAGAAACTATTTAGCATATTGGATGGATGAGTTTTTTTCTCAGGATGCAAATGTAAACATTAGAACTTATTTGAATGAGTGGAAAAATAAATCGGAACTTGAAAAAATACTTAATGGAAACAATGATATTGCTTTTGTTATGGATTTATTAAAAATTAATAGCCTTACATTTGTTCCTTCTAAGAATATTTCTAGTCTAAGTGCTAGTCAGTGTAGATATCCAATAGTGTTTAAACCTACACCTATTTCTAGTACATCTGTAAAGCGTTCCATTGAGTTGTCACAACCACAATTTAATGCAGCTTATGAGCATACGCAGGTTGTTAGATATAGAAATAATTTGGAAAAAGTACCTGATGAAAAGTATATTGCTGCTAAGGAGGTTGGAATAGATTTAGAGGGACAGAGTATTGTTCATTTTTTACATGAAAAAGCCTATTGGGTAGTGTGCGTAGATAGTGGTATGGATGGCGCACTTTTGAGAAGTGACAGTCAGCATGGAAACGATTATTCCATTATAGGATTTAGTACCGGAAAGGGTTCATTTGGGCAATATAATTTAACAATAACCGCTAGAAAAACTATTCTTGAAACAATAAGGATTAGGCTCGAAAATAGATTATATCAGCTCTTCAAATGGGAGAGTTCAAAAATTAAAGGCGCAGCAAGTATTTGTTTGGAAGAAGCCAGTGGATTAGATGGGATAAGTTTACTCTCAGCAGTTAACCAGAGGGATCATAATATTAATGAATTTATGGCTTATGTATTAACCTCTTTACGAGAGGGAAAAATTGGTAGTGATAGTGCGCTTAAAATTGTAATTCATTTAGATTCATATAAACACTGGTTTGGCAATGAGATAGATAAAGATGAAGAAGCTTCTGCGTCAAGACCGGATTTTCTGGTTTTAGAAGCATTTATGACAAATGACGAAAAACTTAAACTAAAAGCTACTGTTACTGAATGCAAAATATCTACTGAGAATAATTCTGGAACACATAAGGATAAGGCAATCAAACAGGTGGAACATGGAATCAAGGTTCTTTCTGATTTATTCAATCCTGAGTCGCGCTCTATAAAAAGACGATATTGGTTCGCGCAGTTGTATAGAGCGTTGGCATTTGCTCAAGTAACTTTTAGTAATGATAAACCTGAGTTTTCTGAAATCTCAACTAAATTGAGAACTGTACTGGATGGTAATTTTGAGATTGAGTGGCATGGTAGGGTCTTAGGTTACTGGGTTGATAAAGATGGGAATTCTGAGGTGAGTACAGTTATAAATTCAGATGATACTGCCATTGAAATCGTAGATATTCCTCAGAAAACCATTCAGGGGCTACTTCTGAAAAAAGACGAAGTTGATCTGGACTATATTAATGTGGACGCATATGGATTTGTTGATGATGATGATCAAAAAGCTGAAATCGAAATGCGTGAAAAGGAACTAGATGAAGATGAGGAGAGTATTAAAAGAGTTATAGATTCGCCTATAAATCAAAGTGATGAAACGGAAGTTTATTCATTATCTGATGATTCTCCTGAAAATACTGAGAAAAATACTAATTTAATTCATATCAATACTGAGAATTCCAATAGCGTGAGTCTGGAAAATATTAGGGTTTTAATTGGAAACGATAAAGTTAACAATGGCGTTTTTTGGGAGTTTGGTAATCCGTTACTTGCTAACAGACATCTTTTAATTACAGGTACTTCTGGACAAGGTAAAACATATAGTATTCAAACCATGCTATATGAGTTATCAAAGGCTAATATTTCATCGGTTGTTTTCGATTACACAGAAGGGTTTAGGCTTGATCAACTAGAACCAGAGTTCGTAAATGGCATGAAAGACCAAATCAATGAGCATATTGTGAAAATTGAAGGTGTTCCTATTAATCCATTTAAAAAACAAGAATTAGATTTTGGAAATAGGGTAATTCCTGAGGATTCATCAGATGTTGCCGGAAGATTTGCTAATATACTTACTCACGTATATAAATTTGGTGAGCAACAACACGCTGCGATTTATGAAGCTACAAGAATAGGATTGGAAAAATATGGCGATGAAATGAATATGGAGCATTTTAAAGAAGAACTTGAAGAAGTTCAGAACAGCAATAGCTCTGCCAAGACAGTGGTTTCTAAAATGACACCGTTCTTTCATAGTATAAAGTTTGACAGAAAAGCCAATTTTGACTGGGGAGAGCTATTATATAGTAATGAAGCCAAAATGAATATATTCCAGTTGACTATGATTGATAGAGAAATGCAAGTTGTTGTTACTGAATTAATGCTATGGGATGCATGGTATTATACGAAGAAATTTGGAAAGAAAGATAAACCTTTTGTTGTTGTGTTAGACGAGGCACAAAACTTGTCACATAAGGAAAATTCGCCAAGCAAAGCTATACTCACAGAAGGAAGAAAATTTGGTTGGTCAGCGTGGTTCGCAACTCAATCATTAAGAGTGTTGGCTGATGATGAGGTTGTTAGATTATTGCAATCGGCATTTAAATTATATTTTAAGCCAACGGATGAGGAAGTAATTAAAATGTCAAAACAGTTAGATCCAACAAATGCTTCTTTATGGCTTGGTGCTTTAAAAACGCTTAGAAAGGGACAGTGTATAGCTGTTGGTGAAAGAATTCGAAATGATGGTCAGTTTGGTGCTGTCAAGCCTACTGTAACAAACATTATTTCGTTTGCGGAAAGGGATAATAATGAGTAGTGTTACAAATGTTAATTTTCATCAAACGTTTAAGCCTGAATCACAATATATCAGTAGTATTCTAAGTATTGCTGATAATAACAATGGATTATCGCTGAAGGAAATATCACAAGCAACGGGGATTCCTCAGGGAGAATCGAGTGGAAAAGTAGAACCGCATATAGTTTATTCTTCGAGTATGGGTTTAATTAAATATGAAAAAAAGGATGGATTAGTTTATATTTCTAAGACTGATATAGGCGAGATGGTATCCTTGGAGGATCCAGGATTGCAAGAAGAGTTAACGAAATTGATTCTACATGCAATGATGTTAAGGGATAATAGCGGCACGGTGGTTTGGAAATATGTATTTAGAAAAATCCTTCCCAAATATCATGGACAGATTAAAAAAGATTTGTTGATGTTAGAGTTAAACGAATTATTAGAGGGGAAGATAAATACCAAAAATATAGCTCCTTTTTATGGTTCGTATGATGATTTTTTTAAAGAAATAGGAATTCTGTCTGTTGATGAAAGTATTGTTTCTTGTAATAGCTTAGCTTATAATCGAGAATTTATTTACTTATATGCATTAGTATTGTTTGAATACTGGGATGAGATTATACCAGAACAAAATGAAATATCCTCCACACAATTAGCAGAAATATGTTTTGGCAAAGCGTTTGGATGGGATAGTCAAACAGAATATGATGTACTCGAACATATGGTGGATAAAGGTTTTATTAGGTTAAATAGACAGTTAATGCCATATACAATTTTGAAACTGGTAGATAAAAAACAGCTCATTGAAGGACTTTATAGCGAGCTTTGTTAGGAGGTTCTATTATGGAATTGGGCAAGGTCATAGAATTCAGAAAAGATTTATATTTTGAGGGAGCAGTTCAAGCTGATTGGTTTTATAATCCAGAAAAGGCTTCAAAGGTTGCTGAAAATTTTGTTTTTCATGGAAAACAATACTTTGGTGGTGATGAGCAAAGTGGTGGTAATCGAAAGAGAATTGATACAATAAGTTTGGTTGAAGAGATAGCAACTAAAATGAACGATGAACATTCTAATGCATTAACACTTGCTATAGCGGATTATGGAACGGGAAAGTCTCACCTTGCTGTAACTTTAGGACAAATTTTATCCGGAAATACGTATATGACAGATACTTATAATAAAGTATTGTCAAATATACAAACTATAGATGAAGATGCGGCTGATAGAATTAGATCTCTTACAGATGAACCGAATTTTGTTATGGTCATAAACGGAATGAGAGATTTTAATTTGCATTCTGAAATCTTAAAAGCAGCACAAAAGAGTCTGAATTTATACGGGCTTTCAGATGAGTGCTTGAGAAAACTTAACAGAGCGTTGGAAACCGCTAATATTTTCTTTGAGCGTAATTATTCTTCGTCGTTAACTAAATTTGAAGAGTCTGCAAAAAAGTTTGGATGGAGCGAAACAGGAGAAGCGTTAGTTTCAAGAATAAAAGAAGACTTAATGACAGATGATACGGCATTTGAAATTATCAATTCTGTATATTCTGAAATTAATGGTCAGGAGATAAAGTGGGATGAAGGATTATCTGCATCTAATATTCTCGAGATGATTATTTCAGAATATTGTGGAATGAATGGTCGCTTTGAACATGTGATTATTCTTTTTGACGAGTTTGGTAGGTATCTGGAATATGCGTCTGGTGTTAATGCTGCCAAATCTGGAGATTCTGCATTGCAACAAATATTTGAAACTGCTCAGAATGCTGAAGGTACATTACAAGTCATTAATTTTATACAATCAGATATAAAAACATATTTACAAAGAGTAGATCAGACAAAAAATATTAGTAGATATATAGGAAGATATGATGCAAGTGATAAATACTATATTTCCTCGAATCTGGAAACAGTATTTGCAAATCTGATTCAAAGGGTTGATAAAAATGCATTTGATGATGTTGTTGTCAAGTGGCAAAAGAGCAATGAGGCAATCTGGCGTGATATGTTCGAAAAACTTAATAAGTGGGTTGTTACCAAGGGACTTTGGAAAGAGTATTCAGTTTTTAGAAATGTTGTTATAGAGGGAATATATCCAATGCATCCGCTTTCAACATTCATGTTGACGCAGCTATCCGATTATTTACAGAATAGATCCTCATTAACTCTTATAAGTCATTATATTGAAGAATGTAAAGATATTACCATTTCTGATGAGGGTTATCTTGTGATGCCTGAAGTCCTTATGAGAGGGGATTTATATACTGAAATGCTTGCTGCAGAGCAAGAAGGAAAACAACCATCACAACAATGTATTAAATTCGATAATATATATAGAAAGTTTGGCGATAAGTTATCTGAAAAATCAATGATAGTTCTTAGGTCAAATTTAATTTTGAGAATTTTGCGATTTAGAACATCTGATTACGAGGATGCGAAGAATGCTTTGTCATTTTGTTCGGGTTTATCAGTTCAAGAAATTGATGAAGAATTAAATTGGCTAGAAAACGAATATGCGGTTTTAGGATTTGATGAACATGCAGGATGTTTTGATTTTATGGAAGAATCAAATGGTGCGCATGATTTTAAGGTACTTAAGAAAAGATTGATTGCTGCAGCAAGTATCGATAAAACATATTTACAAAATATCAAGGTTCAAGAAATCGCTGGAATATATGAGCCGATGACAACAAATTTTGCTGTTCAGCATAAGATAGCAACTAATGAATGGATTTTTAAGCAAGAATTATACTCGGTAGAAGAATTCTCAGAATTAAAAGTTAAGCTGTATTTGGAAGAATGGAATAACGCGATTAGTTCTACTGCAGCAAAAGGTCGTTTGGTTTGGTTGTATGTAAATAAGGATACTGATCCTGAATATGTTGAGAAGGCAAAACTATTATCAACTCCACTAAAAGATAAACCTATTGTACTAATGGTTATTAATGATGATGATAATAGGTTGTATAATTCGCTGCTGGAATACTCTGTTTTGGATTCTATGGATGAGGTAAACAGAAAAAAATATGAAAGACATTTCCTCGATGATTATAAACAGGCTGAGAGCAATATAAAAGACGAATTTGATGAATTAAAGAAAAAACGTTTGCTTTTATATGCAGAAGGAATTCAAGAAGTAAAGACTCGTATGCCAGTATATTTAACGAGCGTTTTTGATAGGATTTATCCGTATGTATTGGCTTTTTGGTTTGATGGTTTTGTTACAAAAGGCAATAATATCGGAGGAAAAGGTGGTTCATATTATTGTACAATTATAAAAATGCTTTTATCAAATTCTGTCAATGATGTCACTATTCATAATTTTAGCAGTGATATTAGAAATAGAATTGAAGCAGTGCTGATGACAACTGCGAGCACTTCGTGGAAATGCATAAATGAGCAATATCGTGTGATACCTCCTGAAAATGAATCAGCAAGGCGAGTTTATGATTATATTGTTGGTGAATTAACGGAAAAGAAGGAGTTCTCATGCGCTGAATTATTTGAAACCCTTAGCGCTCCGCCATATGGTTTGAGTGAAGATGTCATTACATTAATGATAGCTGTTGTATGTGCTAATATGGGATATTGCTTAAGATTTCGATATAATGACGAGATTATTAATATTAATAATTGGAAAGATTTGGTTGTTATTAAAGACAAAAAAATTGATATCGAGGTTGTAAGAAAATCTACAATAATTGTTGTCGATGCAGGCGCTGTAACTGGAAAATACGCTAGATTTTTTGAAAGAGTTCAGAATAATAAAAAAATCACTGAGGTCCATAGTTTAGAGAGAATACTGGAAAATATGACTCATTCAGATGAGGTGCCAGAGGAACTTGAGACGGCTTATCTATTAGTGAGAAAAACATTAGATTCAGGAAAGAAAGCATATAATCAATGGTCTGATAAAATAGCAGAAATTGAAAACAAGTTAGAAGATGCTTTAGAAGATAGAAATTTGTACAACGCTCTTGTAGGTTTAGAATTATTAAGAGATATTCCTTATAAAAGTATATTTGATGATAATGGATATAAAATTGATGATGAGTCAAAGGATCAAGTGACCGGATTAAAGAAAGAACTTGATGAAGCAGTGGATGAATTAATCAATCAACATTTATCAAATATGTTCTGCAAATCTGTAGAAGGGGTTAATACTTTCAGAAATCATAATACCAAGATTCAAAATAAGCTACTTGAACTTGGATTTATAGAGTATTCTAATAAAGTTAGAGAGCAAAAGGAAAAAGAATTAAACAATATTGAGGAGATAAAATCTCGACAGGAATTAAGAGAAGATTGTAATAAATTCTTTGAAAGTAGCGTTATTACACAATATACTACATACCTAAAAATATGCGCCGATTTGAAACAAGGAAAAGATTTGCAGGTACGAGTTGAAAAATACAAAAGAGAACTCGGAAAAGATGCAGCTTCAATTAATGATTCTCTAAAATCAAGAGTTGAAGATTTAGAAGCTCAAAAAAATAAAACTGCACAGGATATGTCTGATATATGGGATGATTTGTTTGATGTAAAAAGTTCGGATGATATAGAAGACTTATTGCAGAGAATTACTATTGTTCTTCAGAAAGGAATATCAGAAACTGATCAAGAGGATTTTATTGAGTTAAGTAAGAATTTGAATGAATTATTAGAAGATATTAATGATATTAAAACCTCCACTGATTCAAGGAGTGCTTTTAAGAGTAATTCTGATAATGTTCTTAAGAAGTACGCGGAATCTGATTTTGATTTTGAGGTTTTACCTATTTTGGAAGAAGTAATTGCTGAAATAGAAAAAACACTGAATGAAAAAGAAGAAAAATGGAAAGCAGATAATCTTTCTTTGGGAACTAAAAGTCGCAAGGATGTTCATGTTTGGAAGGAAAGAACAAAGTTTTTGCCTGAATACTTGTCCGAAGATACTATATCAAGGGTAAAAAAGTTGGATTCTGAAGCGGATGAAATAATAAGTGAAGGCAAAATAGAAGATGTATTATTCTATTTTGATAAGTTAAATAATAAAGAACAAAAAGAATGCTTGGAAAAATTATCTTCAAGAGTAAATGAATAGTGGATGTATAATATATGTTAAGTAACA
>JAILEL010000438.1 GCA_024687845.1 Eubacterium sp. | reverse complement strand
ATCCCTTCGTTGATATTCACAAATTCAAGTATCTTTTTAAGATGTTCTGAATCCTGCGTCTGTCTGTTATAAAAATCCCCTGTAGCAAAGCTTTCTTCAAAGCCTTTACGTGTATCATTTATGCTTTCTTTTATGTTCATTATTTTATCCTTGTAATACTTATAGGTAGTTTCACTATCCATGTAATCATTGCCGAAAGTAGAATTGGTGCCTTTCGGAATTATTACCCTATATCCCCTTTCAAAAGCCGATTTCACAGAGGCATCAATGCAAGAATTTGTCTGCAATCCGACTATCATCAAAACTGATTGTGTACTACTCCCCGCTTTACTGTGGCTCCATTTCAAAGCTTCTCTCGAATCCTTCCTGCAACTCCTTCTTCCACTCTTCCTTTGTATATTCCTTCAGGAAGGAAAGCTCACAGTTTACATAATCTCTCTCAACATTATAAGAACCAAAAGGTGCCGTCGCTGAGATACGTAACTTTGTTAGGTCCTCACAATTTTTCTCTCTCATGGCATTTTTCATTTTCTCATAGAGCGTATAAGTGTAATCCGTAAGCTCGTCCATGCTTAAGCGTTCACTTCTCTCATTCCAAGACAGCTCCAGTCGAAAAGGCGTTCCGTCCCACTGATAGACATAACTAGAACAGGTAATGTCCCCGTCCTCATCCTGCGTTGGTTTCTCTTGCCCAAAGTCAAAGATCATGGCCCTATAGATGGCATCCATTGTAAGGCCGTTCGTGATAAATTTTTCCTCGTATATCCGATTCTCCGGCGCATAGCTTTCCTGATAGACTGCAAAGCGGTCTCCCGTAAATCCCACGTAAACATTTCCTGTTTCGCTAAAATAATAGGTATAGCTGACCTTTTCAATGCCATACTTCCCTAAAGGATTGATCTTGTTGATTTCCAGTAGGGTATTCACGATATGTAGGCAATCCACGTCAAAGCTCTCACCATGCACCAAAAAATAATACTCGCCGTTCTCGTTTTGGTACAAATAACTCATGGAAGAAAGCCTGGCATGAAACACCGCCAGATCCATATCCGCCTTTCCCTTCTGGGCGGCAACCCCTTCCTGCAAGGTCTGATACAGCGTCTTCTCATCCGGTTTTTCCTTTAGTTCTGCCTGTAGGATCTGCGCACTGTAACAATTTACGTAAACCGTCGCATAAGAAAGATCCACGTCCTTATCCCTGGAAACCTCTGATATGATCTTCGCCAGCTCCTTCAGTTCCTCATCGCTGGCATACGGACTGACATAAGCCACCTCATGACACCAGCCTACGTTGTCACTTTCCTTGAGGATTTCATTCTGAGCAATTTTACTTTCCATCTCCGAAAAATAATATTTTTCCTGTTTTTCTTCAGCCTCTATTCCCTTCATGCTCGTACAGGCTGATAATAGTAAAAGGCAAGCGACAAGTACCAAACCCAACTTTCTCTGCATCTTACGCATCATTCATTTACCTCCAAAGGCATGAATATGGTTCTAGTCCTGAAGACTCTGTATTTCTTTGATCAGTGCATCCTGCTTCTTTGTCTCTGAAAATACTCGATAGTAATATAATCCAGCCAGAAAGATGTATGGTATCGTGAATGAACAAAAGAATTCAAACCATCCTTTTGGAGTTATTGGAGATACAAATGCACTTATTAGAAGAAGCATACCCCCTATAAGAACGCATGCGATAAGGTACTGCGCCACCATCATAAAGAGGGGACTGAAGTTATCGAATATTTTATGAAGGAAAAGGACAAATGTTGCAATAGTGCAGGTTGCGAACATAACCAGTACATTTATGTTATTAGTTTCGGTCCCGGCTAAAATATTTACTATAGCTCCAAGTACTGATACAAATGTATATGCACAGCAGAGTTCCAAAAGAAACCCCTTCACTTTGCCCATATATTCACTCTTTTTATTCGATGTATATGTATTAAGTGATTTATCGCTCATTATCCCATTCTCCTCATTCTCTGAAGGTATTCCTTAAAACTCTTATTGTAGCTTCTGTTGATGCAGATTCTGTCGCCGTTATCGAAGGAAGCATATACCTTCATGTTGGCATCCGGTTTTAACTGCTTAATCTTATAAATGTTGATAAGATTGGACTTTGATACTCTGACAAAGCCATAATTCCATAGCATTTCTTCGCAATTAGAAAGAGTATTCCTGATTCGGAATACACCATCCTTTGTATATGCAAAGAGCTTTCTGTCTACATGATCAAGGTAGTAGATTTCATTTGCACCAAGGATAATCTCCTCGCCATCATCTATCTCTTCATCAGCGGGGTGGCCGCTTAGAGTAGGTCGCTCAGACTTGACTGTATCTATCAGTTGCCTGATAACCGGGCGCATATTGGCAAAATGTATATCAACCTTTTCTTCTTTTATATTCTTATCTTCATATAGATTCAGCTTCATTTTTGTTCCTGTTCAACTTACATTGTATATTTCTAAAAATACTATTTTATATTTCCATTCAGGAATTCTTCAACGCTATCCATATACTCTTCCGGGTAGTCGATAATTCCTTCGATGTGTGCACTGTCGAAGTGTACAATCTGCTTATTATCACAAGCTATGTTATTATAAACC
>JAILEL010000397.1 GCA_024687845.1 Eubacterium sp. | reverse complement strand
GCAAAGAACATGGTATATTATATACAGTTCAACGAGAAAACAGTCTCTTTGAAGAATATAAATAGTGTGAAAATAAAGGACGCGGAGCTATCGGCGTCCTTTATTTTTTGTAGGAAATAATTTATAATGTCATATAGTGTCAAAAATCAAAATGTATGAAACTTAGGAGTATGATAATGCCAGAAAACAGCGAACAATTATTTGAGGATTATAAAATAATGCTGAACAGGATTGATAAAAAATCCTACGAAGTAAATATGGAAAGATTTAAAACAGAGTATAAAGACTTCTTTGATTCTCTGCTTCAGTTTGTAAAAAATAGTGATGATCAGGAAGCTGCCATTAAGAATGCTTCAGAGTCTTTTGTAAATGATATATTTAATGCATTTGCTGTTAATGGAAAAATACGAGGAAGAAAGCAGGAGGATCTGAACTTCTTCATGATTTATTACGTTTTTCCTGCTATCCTTCTTAAAGATGATGAATGTGCAACGAAAATATGTGATGGAATAAGAGATGCCTGGAATGCAAAATTCAAAAATACCCAGATAAATTATACTACCTACGAAAGCCTGCATGACAGTTTTAAAACCAAAATATTAGGGCTTTTCTAATTAAATGCCCCAACTTATGATTTAACAGTGTGGCTAAGTATCTCTATATAATCAAGGGTAAGAACAGATGGACGGATTGCATTCGGAAGAATGTAACCAACTTCCATATAATCGTCAACATTTAAGGGCTTTGCGATTATATTAGGACCATTTAGTTCTTCATTTATGATTCCGCTACAGATGGTATATCCGTTCATTCCAATCAGCATGTTAAAAAGTGTTGCTCTGTCACGGACGATGATTTCTTTATCAGAATCTACTGTACTAAGAATTTCTTCTGAAAAATAAAATGAATTATGAGATCCCTGCTCGTAGGAGAGACGAGGATATGGCTTCAGATCATCAAGCGATATACTTTCCTTTTCTGCAAGTGGGGATTTTCTGCCAATAAAAACATGTGGTTTAACTCTGAGCAGGGGAGTAAATGACAGATTATTATCACGCAGAGTTTTACTTATTACAGTTTCATTGAATTCATTCATATAAAGTATTCCGATTTCACTTCTAAGCTGGGACACATCTCTGATAATATCATAGGTTTCTGTTTCCCTCATATGAAATTCATATCTATCTCCACCTGATTTTTTTAGAAGCTCGACAAATGATTCAACAACAAAAGAATAGTGCTGTGAAGAGACAGAAAATCTGTGTTTTCCTTTGCTGCTTCCGCTATATCTTTCTTCTATCAGGTTGGTCTGCTCAAGAACCTGTCTGGCATACCCTAGAAATTCTTCACCTTCTTGTGTTAGTTCTATTCCCTTTTTTGATCTGTTGAAAATAGTGATATTATATTCTTTTTCCAGCTCCTGGATGGATGCTGTAAGGCTGGGCTGAGCGATGAAAAGTCGCTTGGCAGCATCTGTAATGTTTCCTGTATCTGCTACTACTGTAATGTATCGTAATTGTTTTAAGGTCATATTTCGCCCCCTATGGTGTCAAAAGGTTATAACTTGTTTCTATAACAGGTTATAACCATAGATTATATATATAATTATATCAATAAAAATAGGAAAAATCTATGGATAAACGACGTTTTTTTATATTTTACCCATATTGAAAGTAGTTTTATACTTCAGAGACAAGAAAAACGTATGAGGAGAATAGAAATGAAGACATCAGTTATAGGTTATCCAAGAATAGGTAAAAATAGAGAGTTAAAGTTTGCATCTGAAAAGTTCTTTAAAGGAGAACTGGCAGAAAACGAACTTCTTTCTACTGCAGCAAATCTTAGAAAAGAAAATCTACTAAAGCAGAAGCAGGCAGGAATAAGCTTTATTCCAGTAAATGATTTCTCATTTTATGATAATGTGCTTGATACTGCTTATAATTTTAACATCATTCCGCAAAGATACAGTGCTCTTGGCCTTTCAGCACTTGAGACATATTTTGCTATGGCAAGAGGATATCAGGGTGATAAAGGAAATGTAAAAGCACTTGCGATGAAGAAATGGTTTAATACGAATTATCATTATATAGTTCCTGAAATTGATGATGATACTGAAATCAAACTAGTCGGAAATAAGGCAGTTGAAGAATATAGAGAAGCTAAGGAATTAGGGGTTGATGCGAAGGTTGTTATAGTTGGACCATTTACGCTTTTGAAACTTGCAAAGTATACAGGCAGCAAGAGCGAAAAAGATTTTGCATCAGCACTGACAGCAGCTTACATTAAACTTCTAAATAAGCTCTTAAATGAAGGAGCAGAGTGGATTCAACTAGATGAACCTGCTCTTATTAAGGACATCAATGAAGAAGATATAGAGCTTTTTAGAAGTATTTATCAGTCTCTCCTGGAAGAAAAAAAGACTGCAAAAATCCTGCTTCAGACATATTTTGGAGATATACGTGATATTTATGAAGTAGTCACGGAACTAGGATTCGACGGAATAGGGCTTGACTTTTTAGAAGGTAGAAAAACTCTGGAGCTTGTAAAATCAAAGGGCTTTCCATCAGATAAAATACTTTTTGCAGGCTTGGTAAATGGAAAAAATATATGGAGAAATAATTATGCCAAGACACTTTCTCTTGTAAAGGAACTGAAGGATATTACTAAGGAAGTAGTTCTTAGCACATCCTGCTCACTTCTGCATGTTCCTTATTCTTTGGAAAATGAAGAGAAACTCTCAAGTGATTATCTGAAACATTTTGCATTTGCACAGGAAAAGCTGACTGAGCTCAGTGAACTGTCAGAACTCTCGGATATAGTAGAGTACGGTAATGTTGCTACGGCTGCTTTTACGAAGAATCAGGAGCTGTTCCAGGAGCGTAAAGATAGTAAGGATGATGCGGTTAAAGAAAGAGTAGCAGCTATAAAGGAATCAGACTATACAAGATTTCCGGACTTCTATCAGAGAGAGAAAATCCAAAAAGAGAAGTTAGGTCTTCCAATATTTCCAACTACAACCATAGGTTCATTTCCACAGACACAGGATGT
Organism: Eubacterium sp.; assembly: GCA_024687845.1. The sequence goes on along the minus strand of JAILEL010000397.1, from coordinate 1,947 downwards.
TAGACAGAACAGACAGAAGTTCCGAAAAGGACTCATTTCTCTGGAAGAATATAAAACGTTCAATAAGAACAAGATTGCTGAATGTATCCGACTTCAGGAGGAAATCGGTCTGGATGTAATCGTTCATGGTGAATATGAAAGAAATGATATGGTCGAATACTTTGGTGAAAATCTGGCTGGTTATGTGTTTACAGAAAAGGCATGGGTACAATCCTATGGAACAAGATGTGTTAAACCGCCAATTATCTGGGGAGATGTATCACGAAAGAATCCTATTACGGTTGAATGGTCTAAGTTTGCAAAGAGTTGTACAGATAAGCCGGTTAAGGGAATGCTGACAGGACCTGTTACCATTCTTAACTGGTCATTTCCAAGAGAAGATATATCAATTAAGGAGAGTACACTTCAGATAGCGCTTGCTATAAGAGATGAGGTTCTGGATCTTGAGGCCAATGGAATAGATATCATCCAGATAGATGAGGCTGCACTTCGAGAGAAGCTTCCTCTTCGTAAGTCAGACTGGTATTCGCAGTATCTTGACTGGGCTATTCCGGCATTTCGTCTTGTTCACAGCGGAGTTAAGCCGGAGACTCAGATACATACACATATGTGTTATAGCGAGTTTACAGATATAATCCCTGCTATAGATGCAATGGATGCAGATGTTATTACATTTGAAGCATCAAGATCTGACCTGCAGATTCTTGATTCACTAAAGGAGAATAATTTCAAGACTGAAGTTGGTCCTGGAGTATATGATATTCATAGCCCAAGAGTTCCCTCGGTTGAAGAGATAGTTAGTGCTCTTGATTCTATGAGAGATAAAATCGAGGACAGCAAGCTGTGGGTGAATCCGGACTGCGGACTTAAGACAAGAGGTGAGACAGAGACAAAGGCAAGTCTGAGCAACCTTGTTAAAGCAGCTGAAATAGTTAGAGGCAGTAACAATAAATAAATAGAAGTTTTTTAATGAAGTATTATGTGAGGTAAACACTTGAAGATATCGGAGATATATAAAAATAAAAAAAGAAGTCTTTCATTTGAGATTTTTCCACCAAAGAAAGATACACAGCTCGAAAATATAGATGATACATTGGATGTCCTTTCTGAATTAAACCCAGATTTTATAAGTGTTACATTTGGCGCGGGTGGTTCATCAAACTGTAACCGGACTATAGAACTGGCTAAAAGGATAAAATATAAATACAATATCGAACCTGTTGTGCATCTCACATGTCTTCATTATGATAAAGCAGAAATAAGTGAATTCGCCAGAGTTCTTAAAGCTGAAGGGATAGAAAATGTACTGGCATTAAGGGGCGATAAGAGTGACAAGGTTATGGCAAAGGATGATTTTAAGCATTCATCAGATCTTATCAGCTATTTGAAGCCTGATTATGATTTTTGCTTCCTTGGAGCCTGTTACCCAGAATGCCATCCAGAATCTCCAAATAGAGTAAGTGAACTTAAATGCCTTAAATCCAAGGTTGATGCAGGAGCTGAGATGCTTATCTCGCAGCTTTTCTTCGACAATGAAGCATTCTTTCATTTTAATGAGGAATGCAAAATAGCAGATATAGCTGTTCCTGTCATTCCCGGAGTCATGCCTGTTATAAATGCTACTCAGATAAAAAGGATGATCAGTATGTGTAATGCATCATTTCCGGAACGGTTTGAGAGAATAATAAAACGCTACGAGAATAATAAGGAAGCACTCTTTGACGCTGGTATGGCCTATGCTCTAAGCCAGATAATTGACCTTCTTGTAAGTGACATACAGGGCATACATTTATATACAATGAACAATCCAGTAGTAGCGAGGAGAATCTGTGAGGGGATAAAAAACATTGTTTAAGATAGCGAATTATTAGTTACTATTCACAGTTAACTCAAAAAGCATTCTTAAGTCCACATCGAATATGGCTTATTCTTAAGCAAGCTTAAATA
>JAILEL010000354.1 GCA_024687845.1 Eubacterium sp. | reverse complement strand
CCGTAGTCGGCATTGTAGGAAAATCCAAAAGTTTAGATTTTCCCACAATGCTTATCTTTTGGTCTTTGGTTCGGAATAGTGTAGTGCTGGCGGTCTATCTCTTGTTTTCGGTTGCTTGCTTCCTTACCGTACATGAGCATTGGCTGCCGCATTATCCTGTCCGTAACCTTCGAGCAGATTTACTATTCCCCATACACCGAGACCTGCTCCGATGGCAGTTACAAGTGTCTGAAGAATTCCTATCGCCGATGTGAAAAATGCCATAAATTCTTTTCCTCCTTATTCCTTATTCTCACCTTTTCTGCTATAATATTTCTTAACAGAATGGTGGTTGTTTTGGTGTTTTACTCCTTTCCTAGAAGCGTCTTTCCGAGTGGAAGACGCTTCTTTTGTTATACGGAAAGCATTAAAAAAGGACGATCTCTCGTCCTGACTCTTCTATCCATTTAACGTGCCTCTCTTTTATGATTATTCTTTTTTGAAACTGCTGTCTTCTTCTCGCCGACCATGGATACTTCATCCTTAAGCTGTTTCCTTACCGACTCCTTCTTTGCCTCTATTCCATGCTTCAACTGATATACTTCCATTGACTGTGTGAATGACAGCTTCTTATCCGGCAGAACCTTATTCTCTGCAAACGAATAGAAATCCTCAGCCCCGACTATTATATGATCCAATAGCTCTATATCCATAAGACTGTATGCTTCCTGAAGTTTATCGGTTATTGCTATATCCATATCCGACGGCTCACAGTTACCGCTCGGATGCTGATGCAGCATGATAACAGAAGCCGCGTTTGAAAGTATCGAAGTCTTCAGCATTTCCCTTACATTCACTATCGATCTGTTAAGAGATCCTATCGAGCAGATGTTTATGTTGATCGGCTGCATGGCTGAGTTGATATTTACGATACATACTACTTCCCTGTCATACTGCCGGATTGCATCAGCCAGTACCTGTACAGCCTTCTCTGCAGTATTGATCGGTTCTGTGCTGTAAAGAGGCTTCTCACGTACCATCCTTATCGATACCTGGTTCAGGCTGTATTTCTTTTCCATCTGTTCTCCTTTCCACTATCGGTATGGATATAAAGAATTCTTCATCCGGATCCATACCTGACAGTGTTTTTAATATATATTCAGCTATCTCATTCATTCTGTTCCTCCAAACAAAAAACAGCTATAGAAAATCTTTCCATAGCTGTTTAATTAAATATTATTACGAATTATTATGTGTATAATTAATCTAATAAATCATTTTCCTACCAAGATGCTAATTGTGGTTTTGGTTTTACTGGTTCGTTTTTATAAATAGGTATTGAAAATTTTATTCCATATATATCATGGTCTTCATCATTTTTACAAAAAGAACTCGTAGAATAACAATCAATTATAATATTTGTAGTAGGATACCTCAGTTTAAATATCTCATCACAGCACAAAATAAATTCCTCTGAAAACGCAACCATTTGAGAAAGTCCAGATAGTCCACCCATTCCAAAACTTTCAAATGAAAAACTTTTTTCTTCTCTTGTATTTATTCCTTTTTTTATTGTGTACCCCTTCCTGGCAACATAAACCGAATAATAATCCCCCTCAACAACATCTGGCAATGAAAAACTTACCATTTCAGAAATAAGCTGTTTATGTTTAGAGAATTTTTCCTTCAGATCATTGTATTGTTTTAGTGAATAGCTTTGTGGAACAATAATTTTATAGTCAGCTAACGCATAATAAACACGATCCCCATCATCATATGTATATTTTAACACATCCTTCTTATCTACATCTCTAGGAAGTTGATCTTCATTTAAATCTAAACACAATTCAAACTCTTTAGGAAACGAATATCTTGAAAAATAATCACTTGCCGATTTTAGTTTTATACTGTCTAAAATAGGATTATAATATTTAGAAAAAAAACTTAACAAACTATATCTAACATAATAACCTTTTGGAAAACATATAGATATACTGCTTCCTCTGTGAATAAAACATAATGTATTTATTATCCATAAACTATTCATAATCGTTTCATCACCTTGTACTCTATGTATATTTTCACTTAAATCTATAATGTTATCATCGCTACGACTTGGATATAATTCATATTTGAAATCCAATAGTATACCCTCCTAATATAATCTGAAATAGAACTAAGTCGCTGCGCGACGGCCTGATTTAGGTTGTCTCGTAGCGATTATTGTTTTCTAAAAATGGCAGTAGAAAGTGAGTTAAGTAAGTAGTATTGTTTAAGTTACCACACCGAAACAATTATACATAACA
>JAILEL010000293.1 GCA_024687845.1 Eubacterium sp. | reverse complement strand
TTCTGGTTTATATTCTGTAGTCTGTTGCTGAACGTTTCCTGTTTTTACTGCGGTAGTAGCCTCTGTTGCAGCTTCAGTTGTTGCCTGTGTAGGAGCTTCCGTTTCATTAACACTATCAGATGTTGTTTCGTTTTTTGGTGCCTCTGTCGTTGGTGCCTCCGTTGGCGCTTCCGTTGTTGGTGCCTCCGTTGTTGGTGCTTCTGTCGTCGGAGCCTCTGTCGTTTTCTTCTCAGTGGTAGGCGACTCTGTTGTTGGTGCCTCTGTTGTTGGTGCCTCTGTCGTTGGTGTTTCAGTGGTTGGTTCCTCTGAAGGTGCCGCTGTAGTTGGTTCAATTATAGGATCTGAATCCTCTTCCCCCGGTTCTTTTACCCCAACACTTCCTATTTCATTCCCAGCAATATCGTCCCTGCCTTTGGCCATTATTCCAAAACATTGCATAGTAATAACAAGTGTTACAATTATGAAACAGATTGTTATTTTCTTCATGTTCTTCATTCTTCTACCACCTGATTATTATGTCCAGCGAACCGGCATTAATTCTGTCATTTTGTTCAAGCCTTCTTCGTCCTGTAAGTTTCACACCATTTACAAAGGTTCCGTTCTTTGTATCAAGATCCATAATGTAAAGCGTTCCACCATCATTTTCTATTGCAAAATGCTGTCTTGACATTGTTACATCGTCTATTATTACATCACAAATATTTGCTCTTCCAACAATAACACTACCATCTATATGAGCCTGAATACTCTTAACAGGCTGGTTACCTGAACGAAGATTAAGAGTTATCGGCATACCTCGTTTTGGTATCGGCTGTACAGGCTGGCCTGGTTGCTGAAGCGTTGTCTGATTCTTTACTATCTTCACATGGACCTTTTCTTCCATCTGATCAGCCAGAACTACCTTACCATCATTTACAACTATTCCTTTTCTCTTCTTTATAACACTGAATATGATAATGAGAATTATTATTACGATAATGATAAATGCCAGAATAATAACCCACCAGTACTTTATAAAGAAGCTTTCCTTTTCTTCTACATAATCTTCAAAATTTTCAGCTTTAACTTCTTTTTTAACTTCTCCAAGTTTATTTGCCTCTTCTGAATTATCAGTTATTCCAGAAGCAATCTTTATTTCATGTTTTCCGTTATAAAATGTATCAGAAAACGATAATACTATTTTGTCTCTTCCATCAACTGAATAATCGGCACCTGTAGGCTTGTAGGTTTTATTTCTCTCATCACTCACTTCATATAAACTTACATTATTCGCCTCACCTGATACCGGTTCTGAAAATGTAACTTCAATCGAATGCTCACCTGTAAACTTTATCGATTTAACCTCAGGAGCTGAGCTATCCTTCATATGCTTGCTTATAATTATGTCCTTTGTATTAAAGCATCTGAATTCTGACGAGCCATCTGCCGGACCATATTCAATGTTAAATCTTCTCGGTGATGTATCTACCTTATTGCTGTCTATTTCAAATGTAGCAACCATACAGGAACTAAGTCTTTTTACCAGAGCTCCAACTATACTGTCACTTGGATGATCAGCAGTAAGCAGGAATTCACCACCAGTCTGTCTTACAACCTGCTGAATGTCGGATCTGCTTTCACTTCCACTCTCGCCCTGCATTTTCTGCTGGATAAGATAAAGTGGAATGCAGTTATCGTTCAGTTTAGATATGGTTTCATCCTTGCCATATCCATTTTCAGAATCATTAACACCATCTGTAACTGCAACAATAACACTACGATTTTTCCCAAGACCAAGAGCCCCTTCCAGATCCTCAGACTCTTCAAAAACATTATCAGTATCCTGACTTGCTATATCAGTTGCTGCATCCTTTATAGCATTATAGAGATTTGTATGCATCCCATCTCTCTCTATTTCATCAAGAACGCCTCTTAGCTGAGCCTCATTACTTTTACCAAGCTTCTCAGCCTTTTTTTCTGCGAAGTCACCGACCACATAGATTGAAATGCTATCCTTATCATTCATCATGGATGGCATACTGGCTATCTGTTCCTTGACTGCCTCAAATTCTTCAGCATCTACCGATTTTGAATTATCTATAAGAAAATAGTAATCAATTCCGAAACCTTTATTTGCAAATGAATCACATTCAGTTGCAATATATCTCTTATCATCAAGTACAGCTCTCAAAACAGAATCACTATAGAGATTATCATCAGGATAAAAGAAAGCACGTATATACGGTGCAACAGACCTTACCTGCTCTATGCGGAATATTTCATCTACCTCATTTGTCAGATTAACTGATGATGTACTTTCACTTAAGGTTGCGTCCTGAGCAGTAGCATCTTCAGCTTTTAGTATTCCTGCTTCCGCATACGTAGAGTATCCATTTCCAAATACCAGCACAAAAATAATCATAGCACTTATGACTGCAATTATTGTTCTGTGTGTTTTTGTAATCATGAATCTATCCATAAAGTAACCCTTTCTAAGACGATCTACATTTCCTTCTGAGTCTGATTCCATTTCCTTTCTCCCTTGCAAAACGCAATGAATTCAAACTGACTATTTCCCATAGAAATAGTATCCCCTGTAACCATCTCAGTTGCTTCTAAAATGTGAGTATCATTCAGATAAACCATTCCATTTGTATATGGTATAATATAGAACTTGTTAGACCTGTCGTCATAGACAACAGAACATACTTTGTCTCGAGATATTTCTTTATCGCCCTTTACTACAATATCCAGGTTATCACCACGCCCCATCTTATTCACACCATGGAAGATACGATAATCTCTGCCTTTTTCCGGGCCACTGACACATACAAGCCAGCCGGTTATAAAATCATTCCCTTTGGATGCTGAATAATATGCCTGCGTAACGTCATCATCAATATCATCAACACGTATTTTTTCATCAAAAATCAATGGAGATATCGGAGGAGCCTGTATATTTATCTCATTTATAACCCCAACCGTTTCTATTACATTAGGATCAATCTCCTTCACAGACTGCGTAACCTGACTATTTATATCATCTCCGCCCATATCAGTCCATGCATTGTTTGATGAATTACCCTTATTGCAGTGAGGACAATAACTGAATTTGTCATTGTCATAGAAATGAAGCCCCTTATCACATCTTACTACAGCCATACTACTCCCCTCGATTCTCAAAAAACCCTAATTATTTTCAGTTATTATTTTACCTTAATTACCCCATTCAATGTTAGGGGGTCTTTATTTTGTAATCCCCCGATATCTAATCAACCCAGATTGCAATTGCCGAATTGTTATCCATATTCGTTCCAACACCGTTCCTATTAACCTCTTCAATCATGAGTTCCATCCATTCTGTTACAGTGGATGCTTTTTTCAGGAATTTTTGCATTGCCTTTTCATCAATCAACTCCCAAAACCCATCAGAACAGAGAAGAAAAGCATCTTTTTTCTTAAGTTCGATTGGATCAGCAATATCATAAGACTTGGACTCCCAAGGACTGCCGATAACTCTAAGAAGCCTGTTTCGATCTTCATGTCCTCTAATCTCATCTTCTGTTATTTCCCCAATATTAACCAGCATCTGAGGCACGCTATGATCTAATGTACGCGAATTCAGTTTACCATTTCTGAAATGATATAAACGACTGTCACCTATATGTCCCCATCTAGCTGAATTATTCACAAAAAGCAAAGCAACCATGGTAGTCTTCATGTCGGCAAGAGCTGGATTCTCATTCTGCTCCATAAGCACTTTCTGCTGAGCAAGAGCAAAGCTGTTGTCCAAAATATCCATTACCTGACCCTTTGATAAAAGCTCAAGTGCAGTTTCAACTGCTATGGCCGATGCATTTTCGCCATGGCCATGTCCCCCCAGTCCATCTGCCAGTACGAACATGTGTCCATATTCTGTTCCTAAATCACCAATACTATCTTCGTTTACTTCTCTGTTTCCTACATTGGAATATTTTTTATACGTTATCACTTAATAGCCCTCCACTCATATATTGGGTCGTTTACCTTCTTAAACGATCACCTTCAGACATTAGAACAAAACTGCTACAATTTTATCATATTATAGATATAATCATCTTTTGTTTGCATAATTCACGAATATTATTGCATAATTTATGAATTATGCAATAATATTTTCATTTTTTACAATCTCTTCACATTGTATATTTTATATCTACTCAAGAATAAAAACATTATAATCTATTATTGATTTTTTCATTTGAATCACACTCTTTAACTGATAAAAACACTTGAACAAAAAGGACATTTTGTTGTATTATTTTGTTTGGATTGTTGTTTTGCCACTAAAGGCAACCTTTTACCCAGCAATTCCAAATCTAAAAAAAAGGACAAGGTATTATGGCTTTTCCAGCAAATATGTATTTGTATATCTCTGATGGTGAGATAAAGCCTTATGAAGTTCGACTCGCAGCTTTCAATAAAGAGGTCATCACCTTCGGAAGAGCAGAGGATAATGATATTATCCTTCAGTCCAAATTTGCATCACGTCATCACGGATGCATTTATATGGAAAATGGTCACGTGAAGATTGAAAATCTTCCCGATAGTACCAACGGACTCTTTTATCACGGCAAAAAGATTGTTTCCACTGCGCTTCGTGACGGAACCTACATAAGAATCATGGGCAATAACAATCAGGAATATGGAGTTCTTTTTGTATGTTCTATAAAACAACAGAACGTAGTATGGAATTCTATTCCTCTTAAAGGAAAGCAGTCTATCAGCATTGGACGTGATCCAAGAAATGATATAGTTCTGGATCATATCAGTGTTTCCCATCAGCATGCAATCATCCAGGAATCCGGCGGAAATTATTTCATTCATGATAATGGAAGCACCAATGGCGTTCTTGTAAACGGAGAGCGTGTTCATGGAAGAAAACAGCTCCGCGAAAAAGATATCATTCTCATCACGAACAGCAAATTAGTTTATACCGGCGGTGAGATTGTTTATAATGTTGCACGTTCTGGTATCAGTGTCGAGGCTCAGCATGTAGTAAAGCAGGTTGGAAAGAATAATCTTACTATCTGTAATGATGTCTGTCTCAATATCAATCCTGGTGAGCTTGTTGCAATAATCGGTGGTTCTGGAGCCGGAAAAACATCAATCATGAACTGTATAAGTGGTTATACACCTCCTACAGGTGGCGTGGTTCTTGTAAATGATGTTGATCTGTACGCTAACTATGCTGCTCTTAAAAATATAATCGGTTATGTCCCTCAGCAGGATATCGTTTATGATAATCTGACTGTTTATGACATGCTTAAATACAGTGCACGTCTACGACTTCCAAAGGATGTCAGTGCTGAAGAGATTGATCAGATAGTTCTCAAGGTAATCGATACTGTCGAGCTTTCTCATAGAAAAGATGCTATGGTAAGAAGTCTTTCTGGAGGACAGAAAAAACGTGCCTCAATCGCCGTTGAGCTTCTTACAGACCCTAACCTCTTCTTCTTAGACGAGCCAACATCAGGACTTGATCCTGGAACAGAGAGAAATCTGGTTCGAACCCTCAAGGGTATGACAGCATCTGGAAAAACTGTTATCTTAGTTACTCATAGTACTCTTGCGCTTCCAGAATATGACAAAATTGTATTTATGGGAATGGGCGGTAAACTCTGTTTTGCAGGCAGCTATCAGGAGGCACTCAAGTTCTTCGGAACTGACGATATTGTAAACGTCTATGAAATGATAACTGAAAATCCTGATTTTTGGAGAGACAGATTCAATCAATATCGTACTGACAGGGATGCTGGTATTGATAACACAGTGGGTCGTACTGCAATATCAACTAGTACAAAAAAAGGATATTTCAGACAATTCGGAGTACTTACTGGCAGATACATACATCTGCTTCTTAACGATAAACAGAGAATGCTCCTGCTTCTCCTACAGGCGCCGCTTCTAGCTGTACTGATAAGCCTTGTAGCTGACGAAGATCTGTTTAATATATATGAAACTACCAATAATATCTTATTCGCATTATCCTGTTGTGCATTCTGGGTCGGAATCCTAAGCGCCATACAGGAAATATGTAAGGAACGAGTCATTCTAAAACGAGAATATATGACAGGGCTTAATCTAGGAAGTTATATATTATCTAAGATTTTTGTCCTAAGTCTTCTCTGTATAATACAGGGACTCATAATTATTGGAGCTCTGGTTATAGTGCTAAAGATTAAAATAGCATTAGTATATGATGCCAGTCAGTTTGATGATGGATATCTGAAGGCGATGTGTTCCACAAACGTACTTCTTCCTGCGTTTTTAGAATTTGCTATAACTACAATTCTTTCCTCAATGTCAGCAGCTGCTATGGGAATCTTCGTTTCAGCACTTTTTACAAATGCAGATCGTGCCATGACAGTAGCTCCTATATTACTTATGCCACAGATTCTTTTCTCGGGACTTCTATTTGAACTCGAAGGAGCAATCAGTATAGTATCCTACTTTGTAGTATGTCGTTGGTCTATGGAAGGATATGGAGCTACGGTTGATCTTGGTAATCTTAAGCTAAGGTCTGCCGAGAAGATGAAAGACGCATTTATAGGAATTGGTCCACCACTCGAAAACGAACAGATGGGACTTGATTTTGATCATAGTGCATTTATAAAAATGGATGTAGCCCATAAAGCAACAGATGCAGTTCATTATGCTACGTCAAATGAGCATCTGCTTATGGTTTGGGGAATCATGCTTGCATTCGTACTTATATTTACAGTAATGGCAAGACTTGTTCTTGTAACAAACATAAAAAAAGATGAGAGAAGTTAATATTCTCTCACCAGTAAGCCCGCCGAAACGGCGGGTTTATTTGTTTTTCCAATAATTTTCATATATCTCATTTGTTTTTTCATTGTAGCGGGGAGATATCTCTAGTCTTCTGTTGCTGTTTTCAAGGTTAAGATACAGCATATTGTAGGACTGTATATGTTCAACATTAACCGCCGTGCTTCCGCTTATTCTTACAATATTGGAGCCCTCTAATTTATCACATATCTGTTTAATTGACAGACTTGTCTGATATATTTCAGTCGGAGTATATATATTCACCCTTCTGTCATTTCGTTCTATGTAATAAATATCACTTATTTTTACATATCTTTTTATTCCATTGGAATAGAATTCGAATATATCAACATGGCTCGCCAACTGATATTTTTCCCTTGCCTTCTGAAGTGCCTTTCCAAGCAGCTTATGAAGATTTTTCCTCTGAATAAAATACACATATTCTGTTTCAAAGGTGTAGTCTATGTACTCAACAAATTTAGAGCTATAGATAACCTGACATAGAGGATAAGACTCATTTATTTTTCTTACCACTTCTATTCCATTATAGCTGACACCCTCATAATAGATATCCGTAACAAGAATATCTGAATCAAAAAAGTTTTCCTCAACATCAAACAAAAGCTGTTCTGGTGTATATACTTTAATGATATCGCCTCTGAGAGTCAGCTTCTGCTGATTGATAATATCGATATAATATTCAATCTGTTCTTTATTGTCCGCACAAAATCCTATTTTCATTTTATCTATCTTCTCATAATCTCTTCTCTGAATTCTATAGCATTCTGATATCTGTTCTGTGGATAAAAGCTAAGTGCTTTCATGATTGCATCATTTAGATGTTTAGGTATTCGAGGATTGAAGCTTCCTGGTGGAATTATGTCATTTCCGCCCGGAGATCTGGAGATTGCCTCTGGAATCGAACGTCCAGTCAGGATAATATACATTGTCACTGCCAGTGCATAAATATCCGTCCAGGGACCTATATTTCCTTTAACATTATATTGTTCTACAGGTGCATAGCCCTTCTTCAGAATCAGTTCGGAACTTTTCAGATTCAGCATAAAGCTCTGTCTTGCAGCGCCAAAATCTATCAGCTTGAATTCACCGGTCCGGCAGATAAATATATTATCTGCACTTATGTCCCTATGTATTATTCCGCCTGCATGAATTACACCTAATACGCTACATATATCCTCAGCCATCCGATATATAAACTCTATCTTTGGAGTACCTTTTTTCTGAATAATCTGCTTAACATTATATCCATCCAAAAGCTCCATAACGATATATGCGGTATTGTTAGTTTCAAAAAAATCAAATATAGAAACAATTCCTGGTAGATAATTGAATCTGACAAGATTTTTTGCTTCCTGGATAAACCTGACCCTGCCTTCCTCGAACAAAACTCCTCCATCTGTAGAAAGTCTTGAAACCTTATTACCTGAGATTCTTCCAGCTACACCTCTTGGATAATATTCCTTAATTGCAACTGCTTTATTATTTATATAATCAAATGCAATATATGTAATTCCGAAGCCTCCAAAACCAATTACATCACCTATCAGATAGCGGTTCTGCAGAACTGTTCCCTTAATAAGTGCATATGGAATCACCTGATATGGATTTTCCACTGTACCACAAAAAGGGCAGCAAAAAGGCTCTCCTTCATATCCACTTGGAATATTAAAGATTTTCATGCATTTCAAGCATCTTCTTTGCATACCCTTGTCCCAACTATCAATTATATATTTTTACAATCTGCCGGCCTGTATTATATTTAGTATTCTGTCTGAACTCTTTCCGTCACACATACCCATGTATTTCTCACAGAAGCCTTCATAGTCTTCTTCGTCATATTCGAAAAATAATCTGTTACGCATTACATCTTCCAACTCATCTATGCTTTTTGCCAGAGGTGCTGGAAAATCCTCTATATTCACATAAAGTCCTCTGTCGCTCTTATATTCTTCAATGTCAGGGCAATACAGGACAAATGGTTTCTTATATATGCAATAATCAAACAGAACTGAGGAATAGTCAGTAATCAGAATATTTGTCACGGGAAGGAGACATTCTGTCGGAAGTGCGGCATCCTTCTTAGTCCAAAACTTAGGATACTTTTTTCTAAGTAGTGGATGTAAACGCACAATGAAAAAGTAATCATCACTGAACTTTTGCATCATTTTATATATACCAGTCTCAATTCCAAAGCACTGTGGCATAGCTGCATTTCCCGAAAATGATGGAGCATAAAGTACTACTTTTTTTCCTTTTGCCTCCGGGTACAGTTTATAAAACTTTTCAGTTTGTTTCAAATTCCACTGCTTATCAAAATACATATCTGTTCTTGAAAGTCCAGTAGCATGTGTTATTCCTTTTGGAAGTCTGAGAGCTCTCTCCCATACTCTTTCGCAAACAGTTGAACTCACAGTAACAAGATCATAATTTGCAGTTACATTTCCCTTATAGTATTCCGGTATATCCTCCTTAGTATCATACCCCATTTTCTTCATGAGGCCACCTGAATGCCAGAGCTGGATAACCTTGGTATCCGGATTCTTCTTACAGGACGAAACCGGAAGAAAATAACTGCATATAAAAACATACCCTGCACCTGCATATTCCTTCATAAAGCGTCTCATGAATCTTATTGAAGAAAACCAGGACATTTTCCCGATATTAGCTGTGTAAATAAGTGGCTTATACCCTTTTTGTACAAGCGTACTATACATAGCCTGCATACTAAATGGAAGACCATCACTATGCATATCTGCAAATATCACCTTTTTCTTATCTGGCTTCACGACTTTAGATGCTTTTTTATATACAGCCGGCAGATAAATATTCTGGATAAACTGTTTTATCTTTTGTTTAAAATAGAATTTAAAAGACATTGAACTCTAATCACTCATTCGAAATAATATCTTCAATAGATGGACCACTGATTCCTATAACATTTGCATTATTTCTGTCAGCTGCTGAGTTGACTGTTTCTTCTGCATTTGGATCCAGAGTAACACCTGTTGAAGAAGTTTTTATCTTATCACTTTCCTGCTGCTCTGCTGCAGCATTTAGCCCACCGCTTTCCACAGTTCTCTTAAGTGTTTCAACCTCAGCATTGAGATTATCAATAGTTTTCTGCATTGTACTCTGCTTAGATTCATAATCATTATTCTTGCTGGAAACACTTTCAAGTTCCTGTTTAAGATTATCTATCTCACTGTTTTTGGCAGATATAGACTGGTTAAAGCTCGTCTCACTTTCTCTGAGTTTCTCATCATAATCACTTTTAATTGCCGGAGCCATCAGAAAATAAAACACAGCAAGTCCTATAAGAATGCCTACTATCATGTATATATTGGAAAGTCTTGATAGACTCTGTTCTTTATATCTCTTAAGTCTCAGGCTTCTGGCCTTCTCACGTTCTGCAGGAACTATTTTTCTCGCAGGACGTCTGCCCTTGGATTGTTCCATACCATAATAATCAAAAAGATCATTATCAGTATTCATTCCCTCTTCAGCAAGTCGGTTGATATCAGCATCTGATTCTCCCATTTCTCTTAAGAAGTCCAAAGCATCAGGATTGCCTCTGTCTATTGCGATAACTCTGGTGATATACTTTTTAGCAACACCAGTTCTGTTCTGAGCATTTGAAATCAGGCTGAGCAGCAGATATGCCTTTACAAAATTAGGGTTTATGGTTATACATTTTCTAAGCTGGATAACTGCAAGATCAAAATCATGACTTGTAGCCAGTTCCAAACCTTTATTAAATAACCTCGCTGCTTCATTTGCTTTATTAAGCGTCTCAGGATCATCACGAAGTTCCTTCAGGTATCTGACTGCAATATTATCCTTCGGCTTATAATTCACACTAATAACCCATGCAGAAAGAGCCGAAACAGTCTCTCCCATTTCATAGTAAATAAGTCCCAGAAGATTTCTGGCATCAGTATTCGATTTATTGTAGCGAAGTGACATTTTAAGTGATTCGATAGCACCACTAAGATCCCTTACACCCGCTTTATCCAGAGCAATATTATAGTAATAGAGGGATGTATTTCCAGCCTTCCAGAGAAAGGACTGGCCAAGTCCACAGGATCTGCAATATCCATTAACACTTACTGTCTCTCCGCAATAGATACAGCTTCTTCTACCTGCCATTTGTAAACTTTCCTCTCAAATCCTCTGTCATCTGAAGTACTATATCGGTTATATCCTTCAGATCATTTTTATAAATATCCTCATCTGCCTGGCTAACCTCAAGGCTCGGTGAAAATCTCTTAATCTCTTCATCAAAATCAATCATTTATATATCTCCATTTTTTCTTAAGGATAATCTTAATCCTCTATTTACTCTCACTATAAACCATTCCAAGTATATCTCCTACCATATATAAGGAACCTATAATAAGCAGCAGATTATCACTCAAAAGTTCTCCCTTGGCAAGCTTAAATGCCTCTTTCAGATTCTTTGTCCCATAAACATCAAAATGCTTTTCCTTAGGAAGATACTTCTGAAATATCTTCATTACTTCACTAATATCACATTTTCTGTCTGAATTAATCTCCGAGACATAAACATCTTCTATATCGAGACCTTCTGTAAGTATACGTATAATAGAATCATAATCCTTATCACTTGAAACCGCAAAAAGAATGCTGACCTTGTTGAAATTATCCCGTCTGCATATTTCTTTTACCGATTCAACAGCCTTCATGGCTGCATTTTCATTATGAGCACCATCAATTACTATGTTATCAGAAAGAAACTGCATTCTACCATCCCATCTGAATCGACGCAGTGCACGACCTATTATACCTTTAATATCTGATAAATCAAGCCCTAAACTAATAAATGTAAGGCTTGCAGTCGTAGCGTTATCTATCTGATAAAGAGGTGAACGTGCAGGGAGTACAGATTCAATGAAGCCTTCGTCTATTATTTCCTGAATACTTACACTATATTTTTGACAATTTTTTAAAATAAAATCATTTGACAATATATCTGATTTTTTTATCCGTCTGACATCAACAGATTGACATTTCAGTTCGTTACATTTGTCTATTATTACCGTATCAGCCACATCACTGCCAGTATTAAAAACTACAGGAATTCCACTCTTTATTATTCCAGCCTTTTCAGCTGCTATCTTCTCTACAGTATCACCCAGATACTGCATATGATCCAGTCCTATTGAGGTTATAACAGAAACCTCCGGAGCCGAAACATTTGTAGCATCAAGGCGTCCACCGAGTCCAGTCTCATATACCACAAAATCACATTCCTGCTCTGCAAAATATGTTGCCGCCATAGCAAAAAGAAATTCAAAATATGCAGGATGTTGGAATCCGTTTTCTTCAATAGTTTTACTACTAAGAAGGTTTTTAGTTGTTGACATCACTTTATTGAAAGCTTTAACAAAATCCTTATCGTTTATATCAACACCATTAACTGATATTCTCTCATTCATCCTTATCAGATGCGGTGAGATAAAAAGACCAGTTTTAAATCCTGCTTCCTCCAGCATGAGAGAAATCATTTTTGAGACGGAACCTTTACCGTTAGTTCCTGCAACATGAACTACCTTTGCTTTTTTATCAGGATTTCCAAGTGCTTCTAATAAAACCCTTGTGTTTTCAAGTTTTGTCTTAGGTGCAAAGCGGGTTATATTTTCCACATATTCCACTGCACTCTCATATAAATTGTCTGAAACGTTTTTCTTATCTTCTGCCATTTTTCTTAGTCGAAACTTATTCTTTCTCTATTTCTATTTATTTTTTCTTTTATCCTCTTAACTTTAGCGATTATCTACCTTCTCAGGATACATATCATGCTCAGAGAGACGCTTAAACGCCATCTCCTCCCATTTAGTTCCCGGTTTTCCGTAGTTCGCATAAGGATCTATTGAGATTCCTCCTCTTGGAGTAAATTTGCCCCATACCTCAATATATTTAGGATCCATGAGCTTGATAAGATCCTTCATAATA
>JAILEL010000276.1 GCA_024687845.1 Eubacterium sp. | reverse complement strand
GGAGCAGTCCGGGGGCAGGTGTACTGTCTGAGTGGTGATCTTGGTGTTGGCAAGACTGTTTTCGCCCAGGGTTTTGGTGCCGGACTGGGAGTTGATGAGCCTATGGCTAGTCCCACATTTACTATAGTGCATGAGTATACTGAGGGGACACTTCCACTCTATCATTTTGATGTGTACAGAATTGGTGATGTGGATGAACTTGAAGAAACCGGATTCTATGAGTATGCCGGTGGAGACGGAGTCTCACTGATTGAATGGGCTGAACTTGTAGAAGAAGTAATACCACCAGATGCTATCTGGATAAAGATTGAGAAGGATCTTGAGAAGGGATTTGATTATCGAAGGATTCATATACGAGCTTCTCGGGATTGAATATATTAATATTTAATATATAAGTATAAATGACAGAAATTGTTATGAAAGAAATACTTCGGAGGAAAAGATTAAGAGATGAAAATACTAGGAATTGATAGCTCGGGTATGGTGGCCTCTGTTGCCATTGTTCAAGATGACATTTTGATGGCAGAGTATACTATGAATCATAAAAAGACTCATTCTGAAACCCTGCTTCCTATGATAGATGAGATTGTCAGGAACTCGGAAACCAGGCTGGAAGATATAGATGCAATTGCCATAGCCTCGGGACCGGGTTCTTTTACGGGACTCAGAATAGGAGCGGCAACAGCAAAAGGGCTGGGACTTTCAATAGAAAAGCCTATAGTTCCTGTAAAAAGCTGTGAAGGGCTTGCATTTAATATGTGGGGTACGGAGGGCCTGGTTTGTCCAATAATGGATGCAAGAAGAAACCAGGTTTATACTGGAATCTACAGAGTACTTGGAAATGTAGAAGTAGTGATGGATCAAACTCCGATGGATATTCATGAACTTATTGAACGATTGAATAACCTTGCTGAGGGAGTCACCTTCCTGGGCGATGGAGTTGACATTTATAAGGATATCATCTGGAAGGAAATCAAGGTACCTTGCAAGATGGCACCGGCTTCTATGAACCGTCAGAGAGGTGCAAGTATAGCAACTTATGGTGAGATTCTTTTTAAAGATAAGAAATATATTTCAGCAGATGATTTTGCTCCGGAATATCTGAGAAAATCACAGGCTGAGAGAGTCAGAGAAGAATCAGCAAACGTATAGAAAGACGGTAGCAAGCAATATGGCAGATGAAATGAAACAGATAGCCGAGATTGAGGCGGCATGCTTTTCGGATGCTTGGAGCGAAAAGATGCTGGAAGAGACCTTTGAATATGAGTATAACCATCTCCTGATTGAAAAAAGGAATGGGAAGGTTGCAGGATATGTCATATACAGCGATGTTCAGGGAGAAGCAGAACTTCTCAGAATAGCTGTGGACAAAAGATTCCGTCGTCAGGGCATTGCTGCATCCCTTATGAAGGATATGCTGGAAGAACTTACTGAATCAGGCGCTGAAAAGGTCATGCTCGAGGTCAGGGCACACAATATTGCTGCAGTGAAGTTATATAAAAGCTTTGGATTTGTAGATATATTTGTCAGAAACAATTATTATCAGAATCCAGAAGATGATGCCCTCATATTTCAGAAAACTTTTTGAACAAATTTTGACTTTCTATTAGTATTTAATCAAGAATTCACAGAACTTTACCATTTTGGAAGGGCTAAAATTTGATTTTTTGCGTTCTTAGTCGTATAATTATAAATGGATTGCCATGCAAAGTTTTACTGCATGGTGCAGATAACACTTTATATGTTGGAATTTCTGCAAAAAATGAGATGAATACTAATGTAGTACTAGATAATGTAAAAGGGGACGGGTGAAAGCTATGATTTCAAATCAGATATTACAAGAAACTTTAGAAGGCATTAAGACAATCACAAAGGTAGATCTTATAGTTATGGATGTAGAGGGCAGACTTCTTGCCAAGACTACTGATGATGGACCTCTTGATTATGAAGATGCAGTTATTGCATTTGCTGAATCACAGGCTGAGAGTCAGTCACTGCTTGGATATCAGTTTTTCAAGGTTTTTGACGATAAACAACTGGAATACATTATTCTGGCTAAGGGCGATACAGATAGTACCTATATGGTTGGAAAGATGGCATCTTTCCAGATTCAAAGTCTTCTGGTTGCTTATAAAGAAAGATCCGATAAGGATAACTTCATCAAGAATCTCCTTCTTGACAATCTGCTCCTGGTTGATATATATAACAGAGCAAAGAAACTTCACATCGATACAGATGTCAAGAGATGTGTATTTATTATCGAAACTAAGTCTGACAAGGATAGCAATGCTCTTGAAACAGTTAGAAATATCTTCTCAGTTAAGACAAGAGATTTCATTACTGCTGTTGATGAAAAGAATATTATCCTTGTAAAGGAAGTTAAACCAACTGACACTTATGAGGAGCTTGGTAAGACTGCAAATGTTATCGTAGATATGCTCAGTACTGAGGCTATGATTTCAGTTCACGTAGCATATGGTACAATCGTAAATGAGATTAAAGAGGTTTCCAGATCCTACAAGGAGGCTAAAATGGCTCTTGATGTAGGAAAGATTTTCTATAGCGATAAGAACATCATAGCTTACAGCAATCTTGGAATTGGACGTCTTATCTATCAGCTTCCTATTCCACTTTGCCGTATGTTCATTAAGGAGATATTTGACGGCAAGTCTCCAGATGAATTCGATGAAGAAACCCTCACAACCATAAATAAATTCTTTGAAAACAGCCTCAATGTTTCAGAAACATCCAGACAGCTGTATATTCATAGAAATACTCTCGTATACAGACTTGATAAGATTGAGAAATCAACAGGACTTGATCTGAGAGTCTTTGAAGATGCGATTACATTTAAGATTGCACTCATGGTTGTTAAATATATGAAATATATGGAGAGTCTTGATTTCTAATGATTATGTAGTTTAGCGCTTTTAAACACATAATACATTAAAATGCTCCTAGGAAGGATAATTATCTCAATGTCAATGATTAAAATGGAAAATGTTACGATGAAATATCCGACAGGTACAGTAGCCCTGAAGGATGTTAACATCAGCATTGAAAAAGGTGAATTTGTTTTCGTAGTAGGATCATCTGGTTCGGGAAAGACAACATTTATTGAACTGCTTCTCAGAGAACTGGTTCCAACAAAGGGCCGTATAGAGATAGCTGGTTATGATTATGCTAAGGTTAAGAAGAATAAGATACACAAGGTAAGACGTAGAATAGGTGTTGTATTCCAGAATTTCAGACTTCTTAGTGATAGAACAGTTTACGAAAATGTAGCATTTGCCCAGAGAGTTATTGAGACTCCTTCAAGATATATAAGAAGACAGGTTCCGGCAGTGCTTGCGCTTGTTGGACTTGCTGAAAAATATAAATCATATCCAAGACAGCTCTCCGGTGGTGAGCAGCAGAGAGTTGCACTTGCGAGAGCGCTGGTTAATAAGCCGGATATTATCCTGGCAGATGAGCCTACAGGAAATCTTGATCCTAAGAATTCATGGGATATCATGAATCTTCTGGATGAGATAAATGCTAAAGGAACTACCGTTGTCGTAGTAACACATAATAAAGAAATCGTTAACGTCATGAAGAAGCGCGTTATTACATTGAAGAAGGGCGTAGTTGTCAGCGACGTTGAGAAGGGTGGTTATATCGATGAGGATTAGTTCAGTTGGTTACAGTATCAGGCAGGGTATTAAAAATATCCGACGCAATATTCTGTTTTCACTTGCATCAATAGGTACAATAATTGCGTGCCTTTTCGTTTTCGGACTTTTTTATTGCGTACTTGTGAATTTCCGTTCCGCTATTCATAAGATAGAAAACAGTATATCAATCTCTGCATTTTTCGATGAGGGACTTTCTGAAGAAGGAATTAAGCTTATCGGAGAGCAGATTAAAACAAGAAAAGAAGTAAATACTATAGATTTCATTTCTGCTGAACAGGCTTGGCAGGAATTTTCAGAGCAGACATATGATGATCCTGAAGCAGCAAGAGCTGCATTTGGGGATGATAATCCGTTGGCGCATTCAGCATCATATACCATAACTCTTGATGATTCGAGTAAACAGGCCGACTTCGTTCAGTTCCTTGAGGGAATCGAGGGAGTAAGGAAGGTAAGCAGCTCAGCATATACGGCAGACAGTATATCTGCTATAAATGCTTTTGTAGGATATGCATCATTTGGTATTATTGCTATCCTTCTGCTGGTTTCTATTTTCCTTATCAACAATACCATTACAATTGGTATTACAGTTAGACGTGAAGAAATAAAGATAATGAAGCTGATAGGTGCAACAAATGCATTTGTCAGAGCTCCATTTATTGTTGAAGGACTTCTGATTGGTATTATAGGTTCTATCATTCCACTGGTTCTTCTTTATTACCTCTATGACATGGTAATCAATTACATTGCCGGAAGATTTTCAATTCTTAAGAGTTTGTTTGATTTTGCACCACCACTTCAGCTTTTCAAACTTCTCATTCCTATTACATTGGCAATTGGTATTGGAATCGGTCTTTTTGGAAGTCTGATAACAACAAGAAAGCATCTGAAAATATGATGAGGTTTTAAGGCGTAGATAGAAATAATACGATGCATAAGGATGAACTATTATGAAAAAACAAAATTCAGTTTGCATATCTGTTATTGTTTTATTATTTATAATTCTTTTATGTGGTACCTGCCTCTTTACAAAGGGCGGAGGTGATCTTGGCCGTGTGCGTGCTGATGGCGATTCGGCGACCAATGGTGATGCCCAGCAGGCGGTTGATGCCACTACTGCAGCTGCTACAGTTTCTGTTTCACTTCAGGTGACAACAGCATCTATAGATACAGCTGCTCTTGCTGCGCTTACTGACCAGTATACTGATACGATGAAGGAGAAAAACGAACTTCAGAGCACACTGAATGATCTTATGGAAAGCCAGAATTCATATATTGCAAGACTTAATGAACTGGATGATCTGATTCTTGGATACCAGGATAAGCTGGATGATATTCAGGAAAGAACCAATCTTGCTGTTGAAATGTCAAGAACTTTGGAAAATCAGGTCGAGGTTGCTCAAACTGCACAGGATGCTCAGTATGAGAGTCTCAAGGCTCAGATAGCACAGGAATACGAAAATGGTATGTATTCATATATGGATGCTCTTTTCGATTCAACAGATTATAGTGATGTTGTAAATAAGGCTGAATATATACAGGCTGTTGATTCATTTAACAATTCTATTCTTAGTTCACTTACAGAGAAAAAGAAGACTTTAAATAACAAGAAGACACTGCTCGATGGTCTGACAGACGATATGATGGTTCTTCAGCAGGCTTATCAGGATGAACAGGATACACTTCAGTTCCTTGCTGAAGAAAAGGAAAAGCAGATAGCTAACTATCAGACTAGTATTGATGAGGTTTCTCAACAGGAAAAGCAGTTGGAATCTAAGCTTAGTTCAATAGAAGCAAGTTATAGTCTTTCTGCTAGTAGTGGTGGAAGCGGTGGAAGCTTCTCAAATGATCCTAATTTTAAATATTCTGGAGAGGCATTTCTTTGGCCAAGTCCGACGTGTACAACTATAAGTTCATATTATGGATCAAGAGTTGCACCAACTGCCGGAGCATCTACATTTCATAAAGGTATAGATATAGATGCTGTATATGGCTCAGAGATAGTTGCCGCAGCTGCTGGCAAGGTTACTTTGGCAGAGTATGATAGTGGCGGTGGAAATATGGTTGCTATCGACCATGGTAGTTATCTGACTACAGTTTATATGCATATGTCACGCTTTGCTTGTAAGGTTGGAGATACTGTTAAAAGGGGACAGGTTATAGGCTATGTAGGTAGTACTGGTGTATCCACTGGACCACACCTTCACTTCGGTGTCAGGGTAAATGGTAATTACGTAAATCCATTAAGTTATTTCCCTAATGTTAAGGATCTAGGTAATTCAAGTTCGAGCTCAAGCTCAGATGGTAGTTCCGGAAGCTCAGGAGATTCAAACGACTCTGGAAACAGTAATGGCAATTCAAATGATTCCGGAGAATCTGGTACCTCTGGTGAGTCTGGAAGTTCAAGCAGTGATTCAGGAGATAATAACTCCAACAATTCTGGAGATTCTAATAACTCAGGCAATTCAGATGATTCCGGTAGTTCAGGTAATTCTGACAGCTCAGGCAGCTCAGGAGATTCGAATAGTTCCGGAAATAATACAAACTAAAATATTCAGTCCTGATATGGTGCCAAAAGAGATTTTGGCACCATAAGTTTTGAGGTTACTGAAAATGATAAAGCATGTGTAACTCTTTAACAGAGATTGTACATCTAATCATAGATTAACAGGAGAAAAAAGATGAAATTGATAAAACAAGGCAGGAAGGATGCTCGTTTTTTCTGTAAGCTTCTTACGGGAACAGTTGTACTTGCCTCTCTAACAGGATGTGGAGTATCAACCCCAGTTACTTCCGCAGGAGAGGGAAGTGGAAAATATGATGTACCTTTGGATGACAGTGAAGCAACCAGGGGGGATTCTGAAAAAAGTGATAAAAGTACTGATTCAGATGATTCATCAGACAGCAAAAGCAAGTCGTCAGGTGGAGACTTCGATGAGAATTCCAAAGATGTGACCAGTAAAACCAAAGAAATAGAAGACTTAATAGATAAATATTTCTATTTTGAGGAAGATGAAAGCAAAAGAGAAGAAAGCTATTATGATGGCTTATTGAAAGGTCTTGATGATCCTTATTCAGTTTATTATACAAAGGAAGAGTATGAGAGGCTGAAGGAAGATGATTCTGGTTCATTTGAGGGAATCGGCGCTACAGTATCTAAAAACCTTGATAATGGTACTGTTTATATTGTAAAACCATTTATTGGCAGTCCCGCAGAAAAAGCAGGAATTCTTCCAGATGATGTAATTGTTGCAGTTGATGACATGGAAGTAACCTCTGATATGGAGCTTGATTACGTTGTAAAGCATATGAGAGGTGAAAAGGGAACGAAGGTTACTCTTAAAATCTATAGAGAGGGAGAATCAGATTTCCTTTATATCGATGTTATCCGTGATACAATTGAAAATATAACCGTTGAAGGTAAAATGCTGGATAATAAAGTTGGCTATATTCAGGTTGATCAGTTTATCGAAACTACACCAAAGCTTTTCAAGGAGCAGGTTGACAGTCTTCTGTCAGAGGGAGCTGAGAAGCTGGTAATTGATCTTAGAAATAACCCTGGTGGACTTCTTGATGCTGTTATAGAAATGGTAGATTATATAGTGGATGATGATGCATTTGCTAATAATTCTGAAGAGAAGGGTCTATTACTTCAGACGAAGGATAAGAATGACACTGTACTCGAAGAGTTCAGATGCGATGATGGTCATTCGGTAAATGTACCAATAGCCGTTCTCGTAAATGGAAACAGCGCCAGCGCATCTGAGATATTCTCAGGATGCCTTAAGGATTATGGAGTTGCAAAAATAGTAGGTACTACTACATATGGAAAGGGCATTGTTCAGTCTGTAGTTAAGCTGTCTGATGGATCTGCAATAAAGATTACAATAGCTCAGTATTTCCTTCCTTCAGGAACTGCAGTTCATAAGGTAGGCGTTAAACCTGACGTTGAGGAAGAACTGAAAGACGAACTGAAGAGAAAAGTTGAGATTAAACCTGAAGAAGATAATCAGCTACAGAAAGCTATAGAAACACTAGGAAAATAAAACTGATAAGATTAAAAATGGGAGATATGTATGGAAAAGGAAATGATTGTTGTTCTGGATTTTGGAGGACAGTATAATCAGTTGATTGCAAGGCGAGTAAGAGAGTGTAATGTTTATGCAGAAGTGCATCCATATACTATTTCTCTTGAAGATTTAAAAGCAATGAATCCAAAGGGAATAATCTTTACCGGCGGACCTAACTCTGTTTATCTTGAAACTTCACCTTCTTATACCAAAGAGATTTTTGAAATAGGATGTCCAATTCTAGGAATATGCTACGGTTCCCAGCTGATGGCACATTTGCTTGGTGGAAGAGTTGCTACTGCTCCCGTCAGCGAATATGGTCATACAGATTTAAAGCTGTGTGCATATAGTGAAAAGTCCGATTCTGATGCTGGAAAGATAAAGAAGAGCGAATCTAGACTTTTTAAGGACGTATCAGCCAATCCAACTGTATGGATGAGTCATACAGATTATATTGCTGAGGTTCCAGAAGGATTTGAGATAACAGCATATACAAAGGACTGTCCAGTAGCTGCAATGGAAAATGTTGATAAGGGCTTCTATGCTACACAGTTCCATCCAGAAGTAATGCATACTGAATATGGTCAGGAAATTCTTCGTAATTTTGTCCTTGATATTTGTGGCTGCAAGGCTGGCTGGAAAATGGATTCATTTGTAGAATCTACAGTTAAGGCACTTCGAGAGAAGATTGGAAATGGAAAAGTTCTTTGTGCTTTATCTGGAGGAGTTGATTCTTCGGTAGCAGCTGTGCTTCTTTCCAAAGCGGTTGGAAAACAGCTCACTTGCGTTTTCGTGGATCATGGTTTGCTTCGTAAAGATGAAGGCGACGAGGTTGAGGCCATTTTCGGACCAAAGGGTAATTACGAGTTGAACTTTATTAGAGTGAATGCACAGGACAGATTCTATCTGAAGCTTGCGGGAGAGACAGATCCTGAGAGAAAGAGACACATAATCGGCGAAGAGTTCATTCGTGTTTTTGAGGAAGAAGCAAAGAAGATAGGTGCGGTAGATTTTCTTGCACAGGGTACTATTTATCCTGATGTTATAGAATCAGGGCTTGGCAACTCAGCGGTAATCAAATCACACCACAATGTTGGCGGCCTGCCTGACTATGTAGATTTTAAAGAAATCGTTGAGCCACTTAGAATGTTATTTAAGGATGAGGTTCGTCAGTGTGGCTTGGAGCTTGGAATACCTGCATATCTGGTATTTCGTCAACCATTCCCGGGACCGGGACTTGGAGTCCGCATAATAGATGATATTACAAAAGAAAAGGTTCGAATAGTGCAGGAGGCAGATGCAATCTTCCGTGAAGAGGTAGATAATGCTATAGAAGCCTGGAGACAGAATCTTATATCAAAAGCAGACAGAGAAGATGAATTTGGAGATGCTCTGAAGGCCGACAGATACCGCAAGATGGCAAAAGGAACTCCTGAATGGTTCCCAAATCAGTACTTCGCAGCACTTTCAAACATGCGTTCAGTTGGCGTAATGGGAGACTTCAGAACCTTTGACTACGCAGTAGTTCTTCGTGCTGTCAGTACATCGGATTTCATGACAGCAGATTGCTGTAATGTCCCATTTGAGGTACTTCAAAAATGCATGACAAGAATCATAAATGAAGTAAAAGGTGTAAATCGTGTAATGTACGACCTGACGAGCAAACCGCCAGGAACTATTGAACTCCTATAGTAAACAAGAGCTCGCAGAAGCCCTAAAATAGGGCGCTTGCGAGCTTTTTTGATGCTTTGTGGTACTAATTTGGTACTAGAAATTCTTATAAAAGTTCAAAAATCATATGAGAATCACTGATTTTCTACTTCTTTATTATTGGGTAAAGTCCCAGTGGTTGTGAGGTTTGAAAAAAGTGAATCACTATTTTGCGTGAGGCCAGGTGATTTTCCATTCAAAATATTCTTCAGGAGTGATAACTCCTGTCTTTAATTCATTTTTCTTTACATACCATTCCATAAGAAATTCATTAAGAAGTCCGTAATCAAAGGTTACGGCTATTGGTGTTCCATATGAGTTGAAGTCATCTTCATCAAAGTCGCTATAAGCAATAGGCATTTCGTTTTTTTGGCTGTTGCTTGATTTTGAAGATTCTTTTGATTTCATTGATTTTGGAATTGGCTGCAAATCAAAAAGATTTATAGGACTTGAATCCTCTAACCAAAAGAGTGTTTCGAGAATATCTTCTGCAGCACCATTATTGTAGTTGTCAAGAGCCTTGTAATTACAATTAAGAATTCGGGCCATTTCATGAATCATATCCTTTTTAGGAACTCGTGTACCGGATTCGTATTGTGCAACACGAACAGACATAGATTTTCCTTCAAAGCCAAGTGCTGCACCCAATTCATCCATTGTCATATGCCTGAATGTTCTGATTCGTTTTATTCGTTCACCTACGGTCATAGTATTTTGTCCTCCTGTGTTTTTTGTACTAAACATTTGCGTTTAATAAACCTTTGAACATAATCTATCACAATATATATTATTTGTAAACAAAAAAGTTTAGAAAAATATATTGACATTCTAAACAAAAAGAGTTAGAATGTGCTCGAAATATAAATTAAACAAATATGTTTAGGGAATATAAACAAGGAAGAAAAATAGAAAAAAGAAACTATTAACAGGGTAAATAAAACTGGATTAACCCACCAGATACAACTGAATAAGCTGCATTTATACCAACAGCCCTTGCCATGACAGCTATCCAAGTAGCTCGAGCGAGGGGCAGAAGGAATATAAAGAATGAAACTTCCTT
>JAILEL010000273.1 GCA_024687845.1 Eubacterium sp. | reverse complement strand
TAGTTTTCAACAGGTAAGGGGGAATCTCTTCGATATATACTGATTTCCGCTTCTTTGAGTTTTTACTTTTTTGTAATATCTCTATAATGACAACTCAACCTTTCTCGACTTCCTTTGTCTTCTTTCCTGTTCTCGCTCCTGGGCTTCTCTTTCCACCAGCTGAATTCCCTGATTCACTATCTCCTCTGTTTTATCCTTTCCAAGAACGCGTTCAATAAAACCATATTTTTTAGCTATATTATTAGCCTCAAGATATTTTCTGGCAATCTTATTCCCATTTTCCTCAGCCTTATATCTCCTCTTAGATTCGTCATCAAGTCGCTTATTAAGATTCTTGATTTCAATCATAAAACCATTACATTTTTTCTGTAACGATATAAGCTTTTTAAGAAGCTTCTTTACAAATGGCTTAATATATTTTTCTCTATAAACAGAAGCCTTTATTAGTTTTGGTGGATCTGGAATCTCCCACTTGGATTCGTCAAACTCTTCAATCCCTTCCGAATATAATTTGCTATCCTCTTTAAGCTTGTTAACTTGTTTTTCCGCATCCTGACATTCTTTTTTTATTTTTTCGTTTTCTTCCTGCAGTTCTTTATTCTCATTTGCGAGTTCTTTATTCTGAGCCTTTATATCGTAATTCTCTTTCATTGTAGCTTTAAAATCTTCTTTCAGTTCCTGAGATTTTTCTTCCTGGAATTGTATTCTGTCATCCAGCTCAGCAGCCTTCTTTATTTTATAGGTTACAGCATCCACTCCATATTCTTTTTTCTTTTCTTTGTGCTCTACCTTCTCCTCTTCTGTCATCTGTTCATATGACTTGCAATCCTTTAGCGGAACTCCTCTCTCTCTCATCCTCTTAGGATAATTCGTGTTGATAAATGTAAAGAATTTTAAATTGAAATCCTGCTTGGCATTCATGTTATGAATACCATTTTCATCTGTCGTTGTAGTCGTGACAATCCTATGAGTGTGTGGAGATTTTCCTCCCCATTCATCAAAATGAATTACTGCCACCTGCGTTTTCCACTCAGGAGCCCATTCATGAAGTAACTCTTCATATACCTCATTACTGATTTTAAGAAGTTCTATCTGCTCATCTCTAGATAAATCCATCATTACCTCAACAGGAACTTTCTCTATCATTTCTATGGCAGATACTGTATCTTTCCTTAGTGCTCTTTTTCCATGCTCTTTTCTTTCCGCAGATATTGCATCGACCTCCGCTTGTACTACGCCGACCATATCAATATCAGTATCACCTATAAGCCACACATTGTTCTCCGTAAGATCCTTATCTATAGATTTATCTTTACCTCTACGCTTATCACTCATCTCTTCCCAGGCTGATACGACGCTACAGGTTTTCGCAGCCTTTCCATTGTGTTTTTGATTAGAAGGATTTAGCGATAGCTTCATACAGGGTAATCCTACTGAGAATGATTTCGTTATATTCATACTCATTTTCCTCTCATTTTCTTTCTAAAATCCAATTATCTTTTATTCCACATTTTTGCCCTTGCCGTTCGGGGTAGCCATATTTAAGAAGCTTAAGTACGTGTCCTCGTACTTAACTACGTTAAGTGTCGGACCTCTCCGAGGGGAACCGTACCGCTTCACCGTAAATATCAGCCTTTGGGCTGATATAATGGATGTATTTTGCGGCTGTAAGATGTCACCGGCATCTTACAAATATCACTCCAACCGGAGCGATATGGTAGCATACTGCTACCACGCAAACTACATCTGAATATTAAGTAGTAGCAAAGTGCTACCACTTAATATCCACCCATGAAATCCAGTGCTTCCTCCGGAATACTGGATTCCAAGGATTCACCTGACATCGGATCTTCATCATCTGTCGAACTACCACCGTTCTCAGATGATGAAGATGGCTTTACACTCAGGTGTAAATCCGTCAGGTTCATCTTAGTGCTAAGCTTTTCGATTATTCTGTCAGAAAGTCTGTCCACTATACTTTCTGACAGAATACTTTGTACGCTGTCCTGTAAAGCGATAACTGTTTTTTGCGGTGCAAAACCGTTATCATTCACGGACATCTGCCAGCTTAGCACCTGGAGCACAAATCCATTCATGGATTTATGCTCCCCTTCAGCTGCGCTATGAAGCCATTGCCACACATCAGCTTCCATCTTGTCATCAAGATTGAACCTGATATGTATGCATTTATTATCCTTTCCCATTTCTCTTCATCTCTTTTCTGAGCACAGTAAGGGCAAACTGTTCGTAACCCTTAGCTGTGGCTCTGATATCATCCATATATTCCACATCTGTATCAGGTAAGCGTAAGTATCTTTTCACAATACCGGAGCCCCCACCCATGCAGATCAGCTTCATATAATCCGAATCATATCCATGTTCCTTGAGTTTTCCTATTATGGAAGAAACATACTTGCAGGCTGTTTCATCCATAATAGTTTGTATCCGTTCTGGCAAAGTAGTAGTTCCTTTTATCAGGTATTCCTCACAAATGTCATAAGGTATGTCCTTCTGCATCCTATTTGCGATTTCATTCTGCATACTCTCGATACACTTCCGCACTCCCAGCTGATCTGTAAAGCATCTCGAACTATTAATCCTATGATCATTTATATACATTACATTAATAGTTCCGTTTCCAATGTCTGCAACATAGTAGATACCATCCAGTTCGCCAATGCGCTCCATGATTGCCACATAACCCTGGGTGAAAACCAGAACCCTTTCGATAGTGACGGAGTAGGAAATACCCTTATACTCAAACTCCAGCTCTTTCTCGCGCATAAGATAATTTCGGAACACTTCCCTCTGTTCCTGCGCCCACATAAGAGGCAGTCCTACAGCAAGTACCAGCTTTGCAGATCTGATTTTTCTAATTCTCATCTCTTTCGCTAATGCTGCCATCGTCAGATAATAGTAATCATCATTTATTACTTTATCTGACTCGAAGCTTTTATGATTCTCTCCGATGATCAGATACTTATCCTTATACTTAACAACATCCGGAGCGATGTCATTCTCTGCATCGCTTACTGTTATTCCCGCTCGGAAAGTTGTATTTCTTGTTTTAATATTTCCGAAACCATGATCTATTCCTATGATTTCATAATCTTTGAATTTTATATTTTCCATTATTTCAATATCTCCTTGTTACGATTATATTTTTTTTCAAACTTTTTTATCGTTGGTTTACAGTTTACCGTTTACATTTTTGTAAACCGTAAACTGTAAACGAAGGTCAAAAAACTATTTTTATTAAAATGGAAGAACCGTCGTATCACATTTAATGAATCCATCATCAACCTTATCCTCTCGGTACCAGTATTTCTGTGTACCATATTTATTGAAACGATGTGTCTTCTTATCAGAATGTTTCCAGCCTTTTATGCTTTCATTCATGATACGGTTGATTTCTTTTATCTCATATTTCTTCGGTTCACCTTCCTTATTAAGTGCCTCATGATATAACATAAGACTGCAAACCTGATATTCATCTGTATCCTCAAGCCAAGCCCTGATAAGACCGATATCTGTATCCTCAGGCATGAAGTTCTCCTGAAGTTCCATAAGATATTCTTCAATACTCTGGGAGAACTTAAGACTGAAGTCACCACTCCTAAATATCTCCATAGCCTCTGCCCAAAGTTGTTCGATATAAGCCCTGGATTCTTCCTCATCCTCAAGAATATGTTTCTCGATACGCTCAGCATGAGTAAGGATCGGTGCAAATCTTCTGTTTCCGGTTCTATCCATTGGAAGAAAATCCATGTTATTGGTTGTACCAACGAAAATACACTGACGAGGTCTGTCCTTCGGGAACTTATCATAAGGTGTCTTATAGGTTTCCTTCTGACGACTCAGAAATGATTTAATTTCTTCAATACTTTTAGCATTTACGGTAGCGATCATTTCTGACATTTCTATGATCCAGTGACCGTACAAGCGTCTGAAAATATTCTCATCATCAATTCTTCTTAAATCATCCGAGAACCATTCATCTTTTATGGCCAGTAACCTGAATAGCGATGATTTTCCGATCCCCTGACCACCAACAAGGCAGATCATCATATCGAATTTTACTCCCGGAGTATATATCCTGCTTATTGCCGCCATAAGAATGAGCTTCGTAGCTTCATAAGTATATTCACACTCATCAGCACCAACATATTTAGGAAGGAACTCTGCTATTCTTGATTTGCCGTCCCACTTTAATTCTTCAAGGTATTCCTTGATTGGATGAAAGCTATTCTCAGCAGCTATGATATTTATGGCCTTATACATATTCTTCTCATTCATAAGACCATAAGTGGTTTCCAGATATAAACACAGGTTATCCAGGTCATCATCATCTATGCTGTCTCCAGCACTACGCTTCCAACCCATATCCCTGCAAACATCATTACGCCCTGTCATCTCATTTCTTCTGATAGCTCCACGTAGGAAAGGATCCTTGGTAAAAACGGTATAATAATTCTCAATCCCTTGCTTTACTGTTCCATCCTTACGCTTCACTAACTGCTGAAACACATCGTCTGTCGTGAAGTATTCCTCTTCCACTATCTTCGCTACTTCGTCCCATGAAGCCTGCTCTGATGTTGTTAACTCTTGAGACAATATCATCCACCTCCTTCCGTCCTTTTATGAAGAGTTCTTTCTTCTCTTCTTCAGTTCCGGTGCAGAGGATGTCAAGAAGATACCCCACAAAAGGCTCAACATCATAAATAACATCCAGTTCTGGTACATCAAATATGGAAGAATCCTTATATCTCTTATTGAACTCTTCCTCTAAATCTTTAATTGTGTCTCTACACTCACATAGGGAATTAACTGATGAGAAACACCAGTTCTTAAAAATATCCTGGATCCGAATAAGATTCTGCTTTCTCTGCATACGCCGCCTGTCACCTGGAGTAAATGTAGTTCTCCCGCCCTTAATATCAATTGGCAGGTTCATATCATTTATGAGCTTTAACGCAGCATCATACTGAGAAAGACCATACATTTCTGCCACATAGCCTATGGCATCACCTTTTGCACCACAGCCGAAGCAGTAATAATAATCCTTATTAAACTTCATGCTTGGTGTCTTATCATTATGGAATGGACAACATGCCATTCCATTTGGGCGCACTTTGAGCCCATAATATTCTGCAGCACTTCTTGGTGCTACAAGGTCCTTGACCTCATTAAAAATATCAGACATTTCATAAGTCTCCTTTACAAAATAATGCTTTAATTTTGCAGGAGCCTCTGATATACTTCTAATTGCGAGTTAGAGTATTGGAGACTCCTTAGTTTCCTACTCAGAGGTGTTCTTGTTACCAGCAGGAACATCTCTTTTTTCATTATTCACATTTCTGCTTCCCGGAAGAGGAACAACCTGTCTTACAGAATCACCTACAACCATCTTCTGACGAGCCGCTATATAATACTGCATCGTTGTTGATTCCAGATCTCCGATATAAGCCGCTATCTCCTTTACATCTGCCCCTCTCTCATACATTCTGGTTGCAAATGTTCTCCGAAAGATATGAAGTCCACTCACTTTAGTAACGAAATTCACATGCTTATATATAGTGCCCATACAGTGTTCCAGCATTGTTGCTGTATACTGCCTTCCCGTCCTGGTTCTGCATATCAGATCATCTGGTTTTCCAGGTCTCACCTCTGATATTCTTTGCAGATCAAGAATTGCTTCTTTAGATAGCTTTATAACCCTTGCCTTCTGATTCTTTGTTGTTCCCTGAACGGCAACATACTTTGGAGCATTATCAGCCGATTCAGCATCCCTGTTACGGCTCATTGAAGTGCTCTTATTTATTGTCAGCAGTCCATTTTCTTCATCATAATCCTTCCATCTGAGACTTATCATCTCTCCGATTCGCATTCCTGTATGAAGAAGTAGCGCTCCATATATTCCTCCGGCATAGATATACTGATTATCATTATCTGTTTTTAAAGCCTCATTCAGAAATCTCTCCTCTTCTTCTACTGAGAGAACAATTACATCAGCATCTGCTGCAGACTTGCTCTCCAACTTGGATAACCTTTTTGTAATGCTTCTTTTAATCTGAAGCACAGGATTAAAATCAAGCTCTCCTCTGGCAACCGCCCATTCATATGCTGCATTTAAAACATCCAGACATTTCTTAATTGTAGAAGGCGAAAGCTCTGTATTAATTAGGATACTGATATGATTATCTATATCTGCTGATGTAATAGCCTGAATCTGCATTTTACCAATAGCATATTGGGCAATCTGATTCTTGATTGTGTCTTCCCGCCTATCTATCGATTTCGGTTTTAGTTCCTTATTATGAACCTGAAAATCAAGATGCCTTTGGCAAAGTTCTTCAACATTATTCTTATCAGTTATCTGAATCCTCTGCTTTTCTCTGTTCCAGTCAGCTTCCTTCTGTTTCATTATCCTGATACAAGCCGCTTTCGTAGATGCTGTCACAGTCAAGGTCTTTCTCTTTCCATCAGGTTTAAGACCAACACCTTTTCTATAGGTTACGGTTCCATCCTTGTTCTCATAAAATGTTCCCTGTCCTTTTGCATTTCTTTCTTTTGTCAATTACCTCACCTCTTCTCTTTTCTGTAATTAATACTAAAGAACAAATCTTTTATTCTCATACTGGCTGAGCCACTCATTCAGAGCCTTTTCCGTAACTATATATCTATTGCCGATACAGATAGAGGGAAAACTGTTAGATCTGATAAGAGCATAAGCCTTATCTCTGCCTATTCTCAGAACACTGGCAAGCTCTTTTGCAGTGAATATTTTTATATCTTCACTAACATGTACTGTAGTATTCTCCATAGCCACTTCCTCCTTTCATATTTTTACGATTATTATTATGCTTGTATTTACGTTTTTCGTAATGCAGTATAACACGGGCATTTCAGTTTGTCAATACTTCGTTATGCTAATTATTACTATTTTCGTAAAACAATACATGCCTACCTCTTTATCTTTTTCGCATAGATTTGTAAGAACATAGCAAATTTTACGCTTACTACCGCTCTATGCCTCTCTATGCATTATTATTCTTTATTATTGACTGACAATATGTTATTATATGCTCGTATTTCGTAATATTTCATTTTATGAAAAGAGGATAATAATATGGGAGATGGAAAAAGATTAAAAGAAATAATTGATTCAAAACCTGATACAAATGTAAGAAAAGTTGCCAAGGCCGCCGGAATCAGCCCTACAACTATCTATTCTATTATTCAGAAGGATTCCAATATAAGATTTGATTATGCTCTTAGACTTGCAAATGAACTTGAAGTAGATGTGCATGAGATATGTTCCGCCACTCCTTTTTCCGGAGAACTTAAAGAGGATGAAATATATCCTGCTCTTCCTGATGCTCTTGGTGGCAAGCTGGATGCGAACAGAGTAAAGACATATCTGAAGTATTCTTTATATCCCCTGATGTTCCTTTATGGAAAGAATAGTATGCCGGATGTGGATAATTTACTGACATCATTTTATCAGCTGGATGATAATTCCAGACAAGAAATTATAGAAATGATAAAAATAAAGTTGAAATATAATAAGGATCCTGAAAGAGCTGAACAAGTAAAACAGATTAAAGGCTGGTAAAATACAAAACAACTTAACTTCTTCTTTTAAATTGACCTATCGATTGACCTATCCATTAGAAAAGATATGTCAATTTTAGTTTTTATTATGATTTTCGTACTATTTTATACTGTATCATATTTACTATATTCGTACAGATTCTTTCAGTATAAATCAGTACATACACCCTTCAAAGCCCCATTTTAAGCCATTTCAGCAGAAAAAGACCTCGGTTTCTAACCGAGGTCTTTTAGCTGGGGTACAAGGATTCGAACCTTGAAATGACGGAGTCAGAGTCCGTTGCCTTACCATTTGGCGATACCCCAATATTTAATTACTTCGTCTTATTTTTTCAGACGCATGATGTATTATAATAGAGGAATTAAGAAAATGCAAGCGATTTTTTTATTTTCCTTAAACATTTATGTTCGTTCATAGTTTTTTTACGGTATCTTAAACACTATTTGCAAAAAAGCATGTTATAGTATATATAGTTCAACAAAGAAAAGTCTCTTTGGAAAAATATAAATAGTGTGAAAAGAAAGGACGCGGAGCTCAATCAGCGTCCTTTCTTTTTTGTCTGTTTCGAGCGAATAATGTGCAAAAATTAGTCAATAATTATTAATTATATGCTTTTAATTATCCTGAATAACTTCTGAAATAGTAGACATATATATTCATTAAGGAGGTATTAGGGGATGAGTATCGATTTAAGCAAAATGCCGAAGCTGGGATTTGGTCTTATGCGTCTTCCAGAAAAGGATGGTGAGATAGACCTTGAGCATGTAAAACGTATGGTTGATAAATATATGCAGATGGACATGAATTATTTTGATACAGCTTATGTTTATCATGGTGGTAAATCGGAGGTTGCAGCTCGTGAGGCTCTGGTTAAAAGATATCCAAGGGACAGCTTTATGATTGCAACTAAGCTGCCGGCTTGGGAGATTAAACAGGCAAGCGATGTTGATAGAATATTTAATGAGCAGCTGGAGCGTGCAGGTGTAGATTATTTTGATCTGTATCTTCTTCATTCTATCGAAGACGGTTCTAACTATGATACTTATGAGAAATACGACTGCTTCAAATGGGGAGTAAAAATGAAGGAGGAAGGAAAGATCCGTCATTTTGGTTTTTCTTACCATGGAAGTCCTGAGCTCCTTGAACAAATCCTTGATAAGCATCCGGAGGTTGAATTCGTACAGATTCAGTTGAATTATCTGGATAGAACTAATCCGGTTGTAAGATCTGAAGCCTTATACAACATTCTGCATGAGAGAAATATTCCAATAATTGTCATGGAACCAATCAGAGGTGGAATGCTTGCTAACCTGGCTCCTGAATTAGAGGAAAAATATAAAGCCGCAAGACCAGATAAGTCTGTTGCTTCGTGGGCACTCAGATTTGTCGGCTCCCTTCCAGGAGTTATGACAATACTTTCCGGAATGTCAACGGAAGAACAGATGGATGATAATATCAATACATTTACAGATTTTGAACCTCTTTCAGAAGAAGAAAAGAAAATCGTAAATGAAGTAACAGATGAAATACTTGCTATTCCGCAGATTGGATGTACTGCATGTAAATACTGTACTCCGGGTTGCCCTATGAGTATAAGTATTCCTGATGTTTTCAGAACAATCAATACACTTCGTAGATATCCGGATGACTGGAGATCGAAGAATTTCTATTCGGGACTTGTTTCAAGAAGTGGAAAGGCATCTGATTGTATCGGATGCGGACAGTGTGAAGGAGTATGCCCACAGCATCTTCCTATCATTAATCTGCTTAAAGAAGCTGCCGAGATACTGGATTAAAATTTATTTTTTGAATAATAACAGCCCATTGGGGATGGTTTTCAGGGATTAACCTGTAAAGACCTTCTTCGGTGGGCTTATTTTTTATAGATTTACTATGAAAATTTAAGGATTATTTAATAAGATATGATTTATTATATATGATATCATTGTTGCTATTTAAGGTTTATGAGATAGGTAACAATAAAATAAAAAAAATTTTTTAAATTTTTTTGTAACGAAATTCAGATTACTCCGTCTAATCTATGAAATCACAAAAAAAGAAAGTTCAAAAACCATGGATAAGAACACAGCTGAAAAACTATATGAAGCTTTTTACATGAAGGTTTTCTCTTATGTAATGACACTTACGAATAATCAGGATGAGGCCATGGAGATAACTCAGGAAACATTTTTCCGAGCCATCTCCACCGATAAGGAATTCAGAGGTGAGAGTAAAAGTTATACCTGGCTATGTGCTATAGCGAAGAATCTCCTTATCGATGAGAAAAGGCGACATTCCAAAGTCGAACAGGTGCCACTTGAGGACCAACCGGATGAGAATGAAAGCATTGAAAGTAAACTCACTGATGCAGATACCACTATAAGGATTCATCGTATTCTTCATACAATGGATGAGCCTTACAAGGAAGTCTTTCAGCTAAGAGTGTTTGGAGAATTATCTTTTAAAGAGATTGGATCGATCTTTGGTAAGACTGAAAACTGGGCCCGAGTTACTTACCATCGCGCCAGGATAATGATAAAAGAAAGGATGGAATAGCCATGAAATATGAATGTGGAATGATAGAAGATCTTCTTCCATTATATAAAGATGGGGTTTGTAGTACCGCAAGTGCGAAAGCTATAGAAGAGCATCTCGCAGAGTGCCCCAAATGTGCGAAGATGCTTGAAGATTTAAAAGATACAATGATTGACGATATGATTATAAAAGAAAAGGAAAATGTAATCGATTCGCAGTCAAAATATTTTAAAAGAAAGAGTGCTCTGGCAGGAAGCATTATAGGAGGAATCTTTGCAATACCGATTCTGATATGCCTGATAGTTGATCTGGCAACCGGAAATGGACTTGGATGGTTTTTCATAGTCCTTGCAGCGATGTTTATCCCAACTTCACTGTTTGTAGTACCACTTATAGCACCAAAGAACAAAATGTTACTTACAATGGGAAGCTTCACCTTCAGTATTTTATTTCTTCTTGCTGTTATCTGCATTTATGCAGGAGGAAACTGGTTCTTTGTTGCAGCATCGTCAATAATATTTGGACTGACCGTATGCTTCTCACCATTTATTGCTTGTCGAAGACCTGTAAATGCATATCTGAACAATAAAAAAGGTCTTGCAGTAATGGGTGCTTGTACGCTTACATTTTTCCTTATGCTGATATGTATAGGAATAAGTGTTAAGTCACTTATATATTTAAAAAATGCATTTGCAATATCAGTTCCTATAATTGCTCTTGTCTGGATAATATTTGCAATTATCAGATATCTTCCAGGAAATGGACTGGTTAAGGCAGGCGCTGGAATTGCTGCATTTAGCTTAGGATCTTATGTTGCAACATATATAATCCTGGCATTAACATTTTCATTATCAGATATTAATGAAGTACAGGTTAATTCAATACCTAATATTATATATGTGTTTTGCGGAATAGCTATTGGAGTTATTTTTGCAAGTATAGGACTTTTGGTTGGAAAAAGAGGAGGAAAACAGTAATGAAATTATTTAAAGGCTTAGGAAGTTTGGCATTATTTGCAGTATCAGTAGTATGTCTCAGTGGATGCTCATTTGGAATGAGAATGAATTATGTATATAAGGATGGAGATAAATATACAGCTGGAGATCGTCAGATTTCTGAAAAAATTGATACGATCGATATTGACTATATGTCTGGCGATGTTGAGCTGATTGGTGCTGACACAGATATAGTAGATATAAAGGAGACTTCGAAGAAACAATTGGATGATAAGAGAAAGGTTCATACCTGGGTTGATGGAACAACTCTTCATGTCAGATATTGTAAGTCTGCAAATAATCTGGATCTGAATGATTTGGAAAAACATCTTAAAATTACTATTCCTGAAGACGTTAAGCTTAATAGCTCAAAAGTTGATGTTTCATCTGGAGATGTAACATGCAGCAGCATCTTAGCTGAAAATGTTGATGTCTCAGCCTCATCCGGAGATATTAATGTAGAATGTGAGGCATCAAGCGTAATTATGGACGCTTCATCTGGTGATATAATATTAAACCAGACTGGTGACAGCAATGATATAGCTCTTGAAACATCTTCTGGAAGCATTACTGCAAATATAGAAAATGCTACTAAGCTTACAGCAAAGGCCAGCTCTGGAGATATAACTCTTGATGCAAAAAATATTAAAGACCTGAAGACAGAAACCTCAAGTGGTGAAAATGAATTTACCTTTGATACTGTTCCTGCAAATTCAGATATCACAGCATCTTCCGGAAATGTTACAATTTATCTTCCGGAAAATACAGACCTGACAGCAGAGATTGATTCTAATGAAGATGTAACTTATGATCTGGCATTTTCAAAGAATGATAAAACTTTTGTGTGTGGAACAGGAGCAAACCATATGAAGGTGGAGACTTCATCGGGGGAAGTATCTTTAAAAAATCATAAGACAGAGAGCGAGAGCAGTGATGCTTCGGATGTCTTAAGTGGTGATATTGGCCCAGGTTTTTCTATAATCTCGAGGGGACATCTCAAAGGATTTTCTAAACATTTCTGACATATAACTTGAACCATTAAATCCCGTGAGGGATGCAATTTCAGATAGAGAAAGTGAGGTCGTGCGAAGCAATTCGGCGACCTTTCTTACGCGATAATTCAGGAGATAGTTCACAGGACTATCTCCTACGTATTTATGAAAAAGTTTGTTGCAAAGCGATTTGCTGATATTTCCGCTGGCAGCTATTTCATCCAGTGTGATAGATTCCTTATAGTGCTGCTGGATATAGTACATCATCGACTTAAAGGACCTGGTATGGATATCCGTCTGGGCTTCTTCATCAAGCATTCCGTAGGATTTGCTCTGAGTCAGGATTATTTCCCATATATCAAAGAACTTTTTGGTTACCTGAAATGGATCACGTCTGATGTCAGGAAGAGAGAGCATTATATTACGGATATCCGCAGTATTTTCATTTATATTTCTGAATCTTAGATAAGAAAGGTTCGGATTGTTCAGAATAGGCTGGAGAGCCTGCATTTCAACTGCTACAGAAGAATTAAGGATGCTGGGATTCGCAATAAATATGACATAGGTCGCCGTTATATCTTCGAGTGCTATGGTGTAGTGAATCTGATTGGAATTTACGAAAATAGTATCACCCTCATATAGCGTAATTATTTTTCCATTAACAGAATAAGCCAGTTTCCCACTCTTGACAGTCATCATTTCTATATCCTCATGAAAATGAGGCACCTTCTCCCAAGTAACATTGGGCTTCAGCCAGCCATCATAAATGTATGATGGAAAAGCTTCATCATCATAATTGACCTGCTCTGAGCCATCTTCTCTTTTAACAATTAATCCCATCCATTCTCGGCGCATATATTTCCCTCCTGCATATATCGAACCATAACTATTTTTCTTTAAAATGGAGAAAACTATAACAATCTTACATATGCAAGTAAGATTGTTATGAAATTGTGCAAATATTAGTCTATTATTGACTATATATATACAATATACTTATAAACATCAAAGCTTGCAAGCGTTTTTTGAGTAAATTGTGAATGGTAATGTTTATATCTGACTTAGTGCTATAAGGAAAGTAGGCAAGTTATCGGCCAAATTGATTAGAACTGGATGCACTAATAAGAAGGAGGAAAAGATTATGGCAAATGAAGTAATCGTAATGAAAAATGTAAGCAAGGAATTTAAGGTTTTGAATCGTCATGAAGGTCTGAAGGGTAGCTTTAAGGATCTTTTCTCCAGAGATTATAAAAATGTCAAGGCAGTTAGTAATGTATCGCTGACTGTGGAGAAGGGGGAGATAATAGGATATCTTGGACCGAATGGTGCAGGCAAATCCACTACTATAAAAATGATGACAGGAGTTTTAGAGCCTTCTTCAGGAGAGATTACGGTAAATGGTCTTGTTCCTTATAAAGATAGAACAAGGAATTCTGAAAATATAGGTGTTGTTTTCGGACAGAGAAGCCAGCTCTGGTGGAATCTTCCGCTCATTGAATCCTTTAAGCTGCTTCGTGATATCTATATGGTTTCTGAGAAAGACTATAATGATATGCTTGAGCTTTACAGATCGCTGGTTGATATAGAGCCAATCCTTCATAAGCCTGTACGTCAGATGTCACTCGGACAGAGAACACTTAGTGATATACTCGCTGCATTTCTGCATAATCCGGGAATAGTATTTCTAGATGAACCAACTATTGGTCTGGATGTTTCGATGAAGGCTAAAATCAGAGAGCTTATAAAGGGACTTAATGAAGTGAAGGAAACTACGGTAATTCTCACTACACATGATATGGGTGATGTAGATGCACTGTGCCGAAGAATCATAATAATAGACGAAGGTAAGAAAATATATGACAATGACATAGAACATCTGAAAACATATTTCGGTTCTTACAGAACTCTTCGTATGCGTCTCGAGGATGGTTCCTGGATTGAAAAGATTATAGATGAGAAGAAAACTGACGTTATGCATGTGATTCAGGATACACAAAAAGAGCATAAGGTTAAGGATATTCAGCTTGAAGAGATATCGACTGAAGAAGTTATAAGAAAAATCTACGAAGGCGGAAAAGTAAAGAATCTTGAGGAAGAAAAACTTGCAAAAAAGTTCAAAGGGGGTAAGGCGTCATGACAAAAGCAAAAAGGCTTTTTGCCCTAACCAGAGCCGGAGTAATGGAATCGCTTCAGTTCAGACTGGGAACAGCCGTTACACTTTTTGGAAATCTGATATATCTAGCCCTCGTATATTTTCTGTGGAAGGCTATATACGAATCCAGCTCAGTGGATGTGGTGAACGGGATGACATTTTACGACACAATGATCTATCTTATACTCGCCACGGCAATATTTAATTTCCTTGAAATGTTCATAGTCTGGGATATGAGCCGTACTATTCAGTCTGGAGAGATCATCATGCATCTCCTGAAACCAATGAAATACAGGTTATATACTTTCTGGAGTTATTCTGGCTCGCATATTATTCTCTTTTTCCTGACTTTTTTACCTACATTTATCGTGGTTGGAATAATAACAAAAGGCGCTATACCACTTGGCTGGAACTGCCTTTCATTTGTGATATCACTGGTGCTGGCGCTGATTATCAATTTTAATATTGAAATGCTGGTGGCACCAATATGCCTTTACACAGAGTCAACCTGGGGAATAAATATTGTTAAGGAAACAATAGTTCTGCTTCTTTCAGGAGCAACGATACCACTTGCATTTTTCCCAGAAGGCTTAAGACGAGTAGTTGAGTATCTGCCATTTCGGGCAGTTTATGACATACCCCTTACAATATTACTGGGGAAAAATGGAACAGACAGCCTGCAGGGACTAACTGAAATGCTTGGAATCCAGCTTGCCTGGTGTATAGTTCTGACAATTCTGGGAAATCTGTTCTGGAATCATGCAGTAAAGAGAATTACAGTCAATGGAGGATGATTATGGAAAATAGTGCAATAATTAATATACCTCAGAAGAAACGCGGATTTCTATTTTACACCTCTATATATAGAAAGATTCTGATTCAGGATCTGAAGAGCAAGATGAGTTATCGCGCGGATTTCATCATTTCAACCTTCGGAATGATACTGACAAATCTGTCAGGATTCGTCACATTTATGATACTCTTTCACAATTTTCCGAGTATCAATGGCTGGGATTATTATCATATGCTTTTTCTATACGGTTTTTCGCTCAT
The DNA here is from genome assembly GCA_024687845.1 of Eubacterium sp. The sequence goes on along the minus strand of JAILEL010000273.1, from coordinate 2,319 downwards.
AGCGCTTACGCCGGTTCAGTGCTTTTTTGATAATAATTGGAATCTGAGATTCATGGTCCGTTCGGGAGATTTTATAAAATACTGCTTCCGACCAATAAATGTATTTTTCTATTTTATCTCGGAAGTATTTGATGTGAAGGGAATAGGCCAGTTTATATTCGGAATGGCAACCTTTGTGTATGCATGGCATCACATAGGAATTCCGGTTACAATCGTGACAATAGCCCAGGCAGTCCTTTTCCTGCTTACAGCATCACTTTTTATGATAGCAATCATGAATGCTGCAGCAGCAACCTGCTTCTGGATTATCAATTCCGGATATGTAATGGTTATAATGTTTAGATTTAAAGATTTTGCAAAATACCCATCCAGTATATTTAGCGGAGTGTTTAAGTTTATCTTTACATTCCTGATACCAATAGCATTTGTGGCATACTATCCAAGTCTGGTATTTGTATCGCCGGAAAATGTACCACTGCTCTCCTGGTTATCGCCGGTAATAGGTGCATTTTTCTTCTTTCTGAGCTATAAGTTCTGGATGCTAGGTGTTAGAAAATATGATTTTACCGGCTCATAATTTTCTAACTGTCTCATAGGTTCTTCCAATTATTTAAGGATTTTACAATCTATATTTATTCTTCTTTAAGAATTGAGTTTAAGATAATTCCGACTATGGAACCTACTGCAAGACCTGAAAGTGATATTGAGATATTGCCCAGCATAAAGGTAAATGAGCCTTCTGTGCTATAGGTGATTCCGATAGAAAGAACAAGAATAAGTGCAGAAATGATTACATTTCTTGCTTTGCTGAAATCCACCTGATTTTCAACTATATTTCTTACACCGATTGCAGAAATCATACCATAAAGTACGAGAGATATTCCGCCGAGCACAGGAACAGGCATGGCAGCTATGCAGGCTGAGAATTTAGGGCTGAAGGAAAATGCCATTGCGAAGCATGCTGCAAGGCGGATAACTTTCGGATCATATACCTTGGAAAGCGTAAGTACACCAGTATTTTCGCCATAAGTTGTATTTGCAGGAGCACCGAAAAGGGATGCAACTGCGGTGGCTACACCATCCCCGATAAGAGTTCTGTGAAGTCCGGGATCTTCGATAAAATCCTTTCCGACTGTAGAGGATATTGCGGAAATATCACCGATATGCTCCACAATCGTTGCGAGTGATATAGGAACGATTGTGATGACAGCTGTAATCAGAAGCTTGGTATCAGGTGATTTAAAAATGTAGAAAACTGTATCAGTAATCTCAAAAGGAAGCCCAATCCAAGGAGCAGTTTTGATGGCTTCAAGGCTTGCAGTGCTGAAAAGAATGAGCTTCTCAGAGCCGGCAAGGGCAATAACCTCGGATCCATCCGCAAGGGTAATCGTCTGCCCGCAAACAGCAGCGAGAAATGCTGAAATAGCACATGCTCCGAGAACACCGAGCAGGATGGGAATGATTTTAATCATTCCTTTACCATAAATGTTACATATCACGATTATTACAATAGCAAAGATTGCAACGAGCCAATTCTTTGCACAGTTATCAATAGCTGATTTGGAAAGTGATAGACCGATTGCGATTATAATAGGGCCAGTAACAATAGGCGGAAAGAATTTCATGACTCTATCTACACCGAAGGCTTTGATAAGTCCAGCAAGAAGAACATATACGAGACCTGCGCAGGCTACGCCGAAACAGGCATAAGGAAGAAGCTCCTTCTCACCATTTGGAGCGATAGCAAAATATCCGGCAAGGAATGCAAAGGATGAACCAAGAAATGCCGGAACCTTTCTTTTAGAAATCAGATGAAACAATAAGGTTCCAATACCTGTAAAAAGAAGCGTTGCAGAAACTGAGAGACCGGTTAGGGCCGGAACAAGAACAGTTGAACCGAACATTGCAAACATATGCTGAAATCCTAGAACAGCAAATTTCCCTTTCCCAAGCTTCGAAGCATCATAAATAGCATCTGAATTATTCTCACTCACTTAACCATCCCCCTATAAATCAAATAAATTCGTATTTTATTGTACCATCTCTGCTTCGCAGATATGCAAGCCTTGCTTCGCAAGTCTTGACTATGCTTCACTTCGTTTGCATAGTGTATCCTCGCTTTGCTCGGAGCAACGATTTTGCTTCGCAAAATCGTTACCTATTGTATCATATCCATTATCCACTTTAAAGAAGATATGTGGTATAATTCCTTCATGTTTTTATTAGATGTAAACAGGAAGGTCTAAATATGCTGCTTGTATATTATATGATTATAATAAATGTGATTGCTTTCATTTTATATGGAGTTGATAAGAAGAA
>JAILEL010000266.1 GCA_024687845.1 Eubacterium sp. | reverse complement strand
GTAAGTGGTAAACCACTCGTGTACCCCTAAATTAAAGCCACCCCCAAAGGGATGGCTGTGAAAAATTTTACTTATTGATTTGTTTTCGACAGCTGTCTGGTAAGGCGGTTGACCATGGGAGTAAATCTTTTATGTATGTTTCAAGAGCATCATCCTGATGCTTCAGGATTTCTTCAAGTGCATATTTGAAATACTCATACGGCTTTAATCCGTTTGCCTTTGCTGTCTCAGCAATGCTATAGAGTATAGCACTTGCTTCAGCGCCATTCTTGGAATCAATTATGTGCCAGCTATGTTTTCCAACACAGAATGCTTTTATACTCTGTTCCGCATCATTGTTATCCAGAGGAATAATAGCATTATCAAGGAACTTCCTTAGATAGGATTCCTGATTGACTGCATATTGAACAGCTTTGTAGGTTTCACTTGATTTATCAAGTGCTCCTGATTCATAGATTGGTTTAATCCATGCAAAGAAAGAGTCAACAAGAGGTTTTACGGATGCCTTACGGTTATTTAAAATCTCTTCTTCTGACTTACCTTTTGTCATGTTGTCTACATGATAGATAGCAGCTATCCGTTCATTAGCTTCAGCTGCTATAGTTCCGGTCTTGCTCTTTGTACCGATAGATTTGACAAGTATTGCAAATCTACGTTTACAGTGAGACCAGCAACCGGCAACATTCAAAGTATCCGGACACTCTTTTTCTAGAGTGTGATACACCTGATATCCGTCTGTCATCAGAATACCTTTATAATCCTTGAGGAATTCTCTTGGATGATCAGCCTTCCTGGTGAGCTGGTATTCATAGATGAATATCGGTGGTGCATTGTACTTTGGTAATGAATGATATACCCACATATAACTCTTTGAGTTTGGTGATCTGCCATCATTTACAAGTTTAAATGGTGTTTCATCACAATGGATAAGCTTACTTGTCAGGATATGTTTCTTCATCTCATTGTAGATAAATCTTATATATCTGTCGGCGAGCTTTATCATCCATCCGGACATAACCTGTCTGGATGTTTCAACATCGTTTCTTCTGAATTCTTCAGAGATACGATTGATAGGCATAGCATCTACATATTTGTAGTTAAATATACCCGCTGCGAGAGAAGGTGTCAGTATGCTGGATTTAAGAAGTTCTATCGGATGATCTCCTCTTGCAAACTTATGATCAGACCCTTTGGATGTATATACACCTACATGATGTTCCTTTGCGATGAATTTCGCAGGAACAAACTCTAGATTAGTATATACCTCGTCCGGGAGTTGATTATAACCATTAGGAAAGATTTCATTTAACTGTTCTTCGGATAGGTAGTGTTCTTCAACCTGATGTTCAACTCTGGAAAGATCCTCTTCACGCTTGCCTTTGGTCTTTTTTCTTACATGAGCCTTTACAACCGTTTCAATATCCGGTTCTTCTGGTTCTCCATCTTCAAGAAGCTTTTCTGCTTCGTTGATGATGTTCATGGTCTCAAGATCAAATGTAAGCTGTCCAGCAAAAGTATTAGACTTCTCAGTTCTTCTGCCAAATCTTTGCTGTGTAAGAACTGCGATACTTTCCTGAAGATCTGAGATCTGGGAAGAAAGTTTCTCATTCTGCTTTTGAAGGATATCAAGCTGATGAGACTGCATTTCAAAAGAATCACTAAGCTGAAGAAACAGCATAATGATGGCGTCTTTAGAAAGTTTATTCAGTTCGTTTTCTGGGATTTTTCTTAGATTTGACATACTAAGATTATACCATAAAACAGCTGAAAAATCCAGTATTTTAGCGATTTTACGTCACTTTTCAAGACTTTAAATAAATGCTATTCAGATGTCAAGGAACAAGTTTTATATCAAAGATGGAGTCTTATGTTTTATGACCTTTTTTTGTTCTATTGCAAGGCCATCCATAAGCCATCTATACTGCTGCAGGGTTATCTTATTTACATCTTCAGGACTGCGTGGCCACTGGAATTTTCCGTCCACTAATCTTTTGTAAAGAAGT
>JAILEL010000259.1 GCA_024687845.1 Eubacterium sp. | reverse complement strand
TATCTGGAATGGACCGACTCTTTTGGGAAATATGCTTACACGCGAATATGTAAATGGCAAAGTAGGAGAACTTCCATTTCTGGATCTCTGGGACAGCTTCTGGGATACACATAAAATCTCTGATGGGCAGCTGCTGAGTCTGTATTACATATATAAAGAGATGCATTATAACGAGACTATATTTGGATATCTGGATCATTTTAAACCAATACTTGTCAATTTGTTCGGACCGATCTTTGCTTCTAAAAAATTTAATGGAGGTAAGCATAGAAATCAGGTTTATAAGGTGCTGAGCCATTACATTTATAAGCGAAATATATTAAAGGAAAATAATAGATATATTGCAGCAATAACAATGCTTTATCTGAATCGCACCAAGGAAAGCCTGGAATATACATTTACTAAGGATAAGTACAAAAACGAATGGAACAGGAGAAGTGCAGAAGACGGGGTAAGATATAAAAAGAGTATACTCGATACGCCTATCATTGAAGAAGCAATGATGAGCATCAGTATGGATGACAGAAACTTCCCTATTCATTATGCATTCTATAACGGAGTGGTTCAAAAGCTTGTTTTGAATAAGAGCCTTGTTATCAGAGACTATGGTTCTGCATATAGTTCAGGAAAACTTATGGGACCACATCCACTGGACTATATAAGAGCTGCAAAGTCAGAGATTATTACAAAGGATTTCATGTACAAATCTTTGATGGCTAAGGGTAACATCAAGGAGTCATTGTCGCATCTCTCCAATCTTGCCAAATTCATTTATGAGTCTGATATTACTGTATCAACTCGTACTAGGGGGTATTCCTGGTATGGAGGAGGAATAAAGTCTTCTGTATCAACTCTTCTAAAGACAGGTATGGAAGATGTTAAGAGAGAGGATCTTTCTGAAGATGATGAGAAGATCCTTGCTTTGGCAGAGGAATGTTATGAAAAGATCTGTGGGTTCGTTATGAATACAGAGCTTGTGAGAGGTGATACTGAAACAGATTATTCCAGTGCTTCACTCTCCTTGAACAGAGTTTATGGTGTGGAGTATCTTATTAGAATCCTTGGAGCGCTGGGAGAAGAAACTTTGGATAGATCTTCATATTTCTATGCTTATTCAAATAGATCTATATCCAAAAGAGAAAGTTTGTCGCATCTTCTGTCAATATGCATTCCAGATCCGAGAGAGGGAGATGCAGCTGCTCAGGCAGAAAAACTAAGATCGCTTGTTAAGGGTACTGATATTAAGGAAAGCAGACTGATTGAGGCAGGACTCTATTCGCCAGAATGGCTTCCTATTGTTGGAGAGTATCTTGGATGGGAAGGCTTTATGTCGGGCTGCTATTATTTCATGGCTCATATGAATGAGAAGTTTGATGATAAGAGAGCAGCGATTATTGCAAAATATACACCGCTTAATGAGCAGGAGCTTAATGATGGAGCCTTTGATATAAACTGGTTTAATGAAGTTTATAAGACTCTGGGCAAGAAGAGATTTGACGCAATCTATAAAGCAGCCAAATACATTTCCGATGGTGGAAAGCATACTCGAGCAAGAAAATATGCCGATGCTGCGAGAGGAGAAATGGATCCTGCAAAAACAGCAGAGGACATTGAGAAGAAGAGAAATAAAGATCTGCTCATGGCATATGCTCTGATTCCATGCAAGGAAAAAGAAAAGAAGGATAGATATGCCTTTATTCAGAAATATATGAAGGAGGCAAAGAAGTTTGGTGCTCAGCGAAGAGCCAGTGAAAAGGCTGCTGCAGAGATGGCTATAAAGAATATGGCAATAGCTTCAGGATTCAGTGATGAAACAAGATTCGTACTTAAGATGGAGAGGGAGATAGCTTCAGGGCTTTCAATGTATTTTGAACCTCATGAAGTGGATGGTTATCTGGTATCACTTTCACCGGATGATGCTGGTAAGCTTAATTTCCTGATTAAAAAGGGTGATAAGACTCTTAAATCTGTTCCGGCAGGAATAAAGAAGAAAGACTATATAGTCGATATAACAGAGGCTAAGAAGACATTTACCGAGCAATACCGTAGAACCCGCATTATGATGGAAGAGGCAATGGAAAGTGAAACAGAATTTTTCGTATCAGAAATCCTCGACATGAGTAAGGATCCGGTAATTGGACCAATGATCAATAAGCTTCTGTTTAAGCAGGGAGATTTCTTAGGGTTCCCGGATGATATTCGAACAGTAGAACTGAAAGGAAAAACAACGGTTCTTGTTGCACATCCTTATCATTTGTATAAGGCAGGAAGATGGCATGAGTTCCAGAAGATTTGTTATGACAGACAGATTAAGCAGCCATTTAAGCAGATATTCAGAGAGCTCTATGTGAAGACTGATGAGGAGCGGGATGTTTACGAAAGCCGCAGATATGCAGGAAATCAGATCAATCCGAAACAGACTGTTGGTGTTCTGAGAAATAGAAGATGGATAGCTGATGCAGAGGCTGGTCTTCAGAAGGTATATTATAAAGAGGACATAATAGCGACTATTTATGCGCTTGCCGACTGGTTTTCACCGAGTGATATCGAAGCACCAACCCTTGAGTGGGTATGCTTCTATGACAGAAAAACCTTTGAGAGAAAACTGATAAGTGAGATTCCTGATATCATTTTCTCAGAGGTAATGCGTGATGTGGATCTTGCAGTGAGCGTTGCTCATGCAGGCGAGATTGATCCAGAAATGTCACATTCAACAATTGAAATGAGACGTGCGATTGCAGAATTCGTAGTTCCTATGTTCAAGCTGAAAAATGTTACATTTACTGATAGTCATGCTCTGATAAAGGGTGAACGTGGAAGCTAC
>JAILEL010000254.1 GCA_024687845.1 Eubacterium sp. | reverse complement strand
GCGGTCCAGAAACTGATGAATGGATTCAGAGACATTTTCTACGAGCTTGCTTATGCAAATCTCGACAACATGCTTACCGATTTAAATGAAAAGGTAGGCTCAATCAGTACAGAGCTTGCTACATCTCCCGAATCGTGGCAGGGAGGAACCATCTGGGAACTCATAGAGAAGATTGCAGAAAATGTTGCACTTCCGGTTGCCGGAACAGTTTTTACATTTGTTGTGCTGTGGGAACTAATTTCCATGCTGATTCAGCCAAATAATCTGGCGGACGTTGATTTCGTATCAGTGCTTATGAAATGGCTGATTAAAACTATTGTGGCAGCATGGTTTATATCGAACTCACTGCTTATATGTAACTGTTTCTTCGGACTGGGAGCTTCGATGGTCTCTAAAACCACCTCGACATTAAATGCAGTTACAACGGAGAATACGACAGGCTCGACATTACTTGAATTTTTAACAGACAATTATGGAGATCAGGATGAAGATGCAGAGAGTGGTGATGTATCAGGACTTATCAGTCTGACTGTTTCAACCTGGTTCATTGACCTGATTATAAAGTTCATGGGAATACTCATCACGATAATTCTTTATTCCCGAATGATTTCCATATATTTGCATTGTGCAGTAGCACCACTACCGCTCGCCACCATAACTAATCACCAGCTTTCAAATATAGGTCAGGGGTATCTTAAGAATCTGTTTGCCCTTGCGATGCAGGCTGTGCTGATGATGATATGTGTGGCTATTTATGGTGTGCTCGTAGCTCATGTTTTTGATCCTACGACTATAGCTGTTGATCCGGATAATGGAGTGACAGCAATTAAATTATTAACGAAGGCATGCTGGAGTACAGTGGGTATTTCAATATTGCTTGTATATACCATGTTTAAGTGTGAAGGAATAACGAAACAGATATTTGCAATCCAATCATAGTATTGCAAAGAATAAAACCTTTGGACGAAAAGTCCAAAAGTTTCAGAAGAAATATAAATGTAATTATCACAGTGAGCATGGAGAAAGGAAATAATAATGGCTTATGTAGATGTTCCAAAGGATCTGACCAATATCAAAACCAAGTTCATAGGCAACTTCACTAAGAGACAGTGTGTATGTTTTGGTATGGGTATAGTGGTTGGATTCCCAGGATATTTTATTATAAGAAGTTTAGCAGGAACAACACCAGCGTTTTATTCACTTATAGCGCTTATGGCTCCGTTTTTCCTCTTCGGGATAATGGAAAAAGATGGACTCCCACTTGAGGTGTATCTGCTTAACTTCATAAGACATCGTTTTGCTTATCCACAAGTGCGGCTTATGGAAAATGAAAACATATATGAATATGTAGATGAGGCTGTAAAACGAGATAAAGCAAGAAAAAGACTTGAAAAACTGAATAAGAAAGGGGTGAGGATGAAAAATGGTACAGTCAGTTACATCCCAAGGCACAGCCATGAAAGGAAATAGTAAATCCTCCAGGCAGGGGACAGTTCTTCCTGCAGGTGCAAAAAATCCTTCCTATCAGACTGCCTATCACGGAGAAAAATCAAATGATCCACTGACGAAGTTCTTCACCTGGCTTATAGAAAAAGTAGATAAGGTAAAAGTACCGAGGAATACTCTTGATACATTACCTTTTGAACAGATATTTTCAGATGGGCTTTGTAAGGTAAAAGGAAACTATTACACCCGTATGGTCCAGTTCTTTGATATAAACTATCAGCTTGCACAGAATGATGAGAAGCAGCATATATTCGGAGAGTATTGTCAGTTTCTTAATTACTTTGATGAAACAATACATTTCCAGTTCTGCTTTATAAATCAGCGTGTGGATATGGAAGAATATAAGAAAGTTATATCTATACCGGACCAGGATGATGAGTTCAATGTTGTCCGTAAGGAATATGCAGATTACTTAAGAGATCAGCTTGAAAAAGGTAATAATGGAATAGTTAAGTCAAAGTATCTTGTATTTGGAGTAGAGGCTCGTGACAGAAAGCAGGCGGTATCAAGACTTGCCAAGATTGAGTCAGATATCATGAATAAGTTTAAGGTGCTTGGTTGTAAGGCACTTCCTGTAAATGGGCTTGAGAGACTTAAGATTATGCATGATTACATGAACCAGGATAGTCTGGAGAAGTTTGCAATGCATTCCTTTAAGGATATAGCAAAGAGTGGTCTTACACCAAAGAACTTTATAGCACCGACATCATTTGATTTCAGGACGAAGGACTATTATAAGATCGGAGATATGTTTGCAACTACTAATTATCTCATTATATCGGCTCCGGAGCTTTCAGATGAAATGCTGGCGGATATCCTCAACATGGAGGATGCTCTATCGGTAACGATGCACATAGATGCCATGAACCAGACGGAGGCTATGAAGTATATCAAGGGTAAGCTTTCAGATATCAATAAGATGAAGATAGAAGAGCAGAAGAAAGCTATCCGTTCAGGCTACGATATGGATATAATTCCACCTGATATTGAGACTTATTCTAATGAGGCTCATAGCTTACTTAAAGAAATGCAGTCACGAAATGAAAGGCTCTTTAAGGTAACATTTCTTATAACATCATTTAATGATAATCTTCAGAAAATGAAGGATTTCAGATTCACACTTTCCAATAACATACAGTCAGCAAACTGTGTTCTGAGAAAGTTGGATCATCAGCAGGAGCAGGGGTTCTGTTCATCACTTCCAATAGGTAAAAACTTCATAAAGCAGAGCAGATTTCTTACCACAAGCTCAACTGCTGTATTTGTTCCGTTTACAACTCAGGAGCTCTTTATGGAGTCCAAGGAGAGTCTGTATATGGGACTTAATTCGCTTAGTAACGGTATGATAATGGCAGACAGGAAGATGCTTAAGAATCCGAATGGTCTGATACTTGGTACACCGGGTTCCGGTAAGTCGTTTGCTACAAAGAGAGAGATACTTAATACATTTCTTGTTACTACAGACGATATTCTGATATGTGATCCGGAGGCTGAGTATTATCCACTTGTTAATTATCTGGGTGGTCAGATTATAAAGATAGGTCAGTCATCGAAGCAGTATATAAATCCTCTGGATATAAACTTAAATTATTCAGATGATGATGATCCTGTATCGCTGAAAGCAGACTTCATACTTTCATTTATGGAGCTTGTTGTAGGTGGTAAGAGTGGTCTTAAGCCGGAAGAGAAGTCTGCTATCGACTTTGCAGTATCAAGGATATATACGAAATACTTTCAGAATCCTACACCTGAAAATATGCCTATTCTGCAGGACCTTTATGATGAACTTCTTTCTCATAAGGAAGATGCAGTATCTCAGCATATAGCACAGTGTATGTATCTGTATGTAGAAGGCTCCAATAATCTTTTCAATCACAGAACAAATGTGGATATGAATAACCGTATCATATGCTTTGATATCAAGTCACTTGGAAAGACTCTTAAGAAACTTGGAATGCTTGTAGTTCAGGATGCAGTATGGAACAGGGTTACAGTCAACAGAGAACAGCATAAATATACCAGGTTCTATATAGATGAATTCCACCTTCTTCTGAAGGATGAGCTTACAGCAGCTTATTCGATGGAGATTTGGAAGCGTTTCAGAAAGTGGGGTGGTATCCCGACAGGTATAACACAGAATGTGAAAGACTTCCTAGCATCAAAGGAGATAGAAAATATCTTCGATAATTCAGACTTTGTATATATGCTGAATCAGGGTGCTGATGATAGAGACATATTAGCTCAGAAACTGAATATATCACAGCATCAGATAAAGTATGTAACGAATGTAGGCCAGGGCGAAGGGCTTATATTCTTTGGAGATATAGTTCAGCCATTTGTGGACAGACTTCCAAAGGATACAGTCATGTATTCGCTTCTTACAACAAAGCCAGCCGAGACTAAGACTGAGACTGATAATGCCAGGGAAATGGCAGAAGCGGATAGTAGCAAAAAGCATAATAACAAAGAGATAACCGTAGGTGAATCTTCTGAATAAGGAGGCAGCCTATGAGTGTTGAATTAAGAAATAATAAAGCAGAAGCTGCATCTGAAATGCTTAAGAGTACAGATTATCATGGGAAACTTCATAGTACAGATGAAAGCTCCGGAGGTACACTTAAAGCTGGTATCAGAGAAGCAATTGATGTTGCAGAGTCCGGACATAGAAGAACAAGTCAGAAAGTGCTCAGTCAGAATCTTAGTACAGCCAGTGATGTAATGCTTGGTACTACTGAGGATAAGGTCATAAATCTTACAGATAGAGAAAGAGTAAGAGATGCCATGAATGATGTGACTGACCTCAGAACAAGCGGAGCGCTCAGATCCGAGGGTGGAGATAAGTTAATAACTGCATCCAGAAGAAGAGCAAAAGCACAGGCTTTAAGGGAAGGCAGAGAGAGTATGCTTCTTGAAGGAATGGACGATGCAAATGCTAAAAAGCTTCGTGATAACCGGAAGAAGATGCAGGCTAAGCTGAGACGTAACTATGAAATATCAACAGAAATTAAAGTCGGTATAAAGAGTGATCTGGTTATAGAAGACACTGCACAGAGCAAACTATCTAATGCACCAAAGCATAGACCTGAAGATGTAGCTGGGAGCATAGGTAAGAGAGCGCTTCACTTTATAGATGATGTGTCTGATGGTGGTGAGAATAGTACGCAGAATGCATGGATAGATACTATTGATAAGGGAGCTGAGGGTGTATCCGGTATATATTCCATTTCCCAGACAGCAAAGTTCTGGAGACAGAGCAGAAACGAAGCTGAGATAGCAAGGCTTGCGAGACAAGAAGAAAAGATCATAAAGAATAATTACAGACTTCAGTATAAAACTGCTCTTAAGGAAGCAAAAGACACTGAAATATGGAAAAATTCTAATCTTTATCAGAAGAGTCTTCAGAAGAAAGCTATAAAAAGAAAATATATGAAGAATGCCATTGCAGAACAACGAAAAGCAAGGGCGGCAGGAAAAACCGGAAAGGTAACTTATACTACCGGTCTGAATGTATTTGACAGGGCAAAAGCAGGTGCTGAAACGATAGGTAGGCATCTGCTTAATTTTATAAAATCTCCCGCAGGTAAAATAGCTGTTACAGTTACGCTTGTGGTAGGACTTATAGTATCTCTTATTTCAGCAGCCGGACCTATGTTTCTTATGTCCTTTGGAGGAGATGAAGATTATATTAATTCCCAGACACAGGTAGCAGGAGCTGGTTTTCCGGCAGAGGTTGAGCAGTGGAGAACATTTGTTACAGAAAGAATGACAGCCTATGGATATGAAGACTTTGTAAATGCAATCCTCGCCACGATTCAGCAGGAATCAAATGGTATTTCATCAAGCTGTGGCGGAGATCTGATGCAGAGTAAGGAAAGCGGATACTGGACAAGTGGTACACCATCAGACTGGAGTTCATACACAACAGAAGAAAAATCCATAGATGCAGGATGCAGATATTTTATAGATGCTCTTGAAACATGGGGTGTTGAAAAAGCTGATGATTATGACGGTCTTCAGGTGGTAGCTCAGGGATATAACTATGGTCTGGCATTCCTCGATTGGATGGTAGCCCAGGGCGAAACCAAGTGGACGCTTGATATATCCACTACGTATTCACAGAAGATGGCAGCCCAGATGGGATGGAAAGCTTATGGTCATAAAGAATATGGCGATGAATGGCTTAAGAAATATCAGGCAGGTGGAATCATGGGCGGAGGTGCTGTAGTAGAAGAAAAAGGACCAGGTGGTGTAATAAAAACAGCCCAGGGACAGATAGGTATTACAGAGAATCCTGCCGGTTCCAATAAAGTTATATATAACACAGAATACTATGGTTCCGAGGTAAGTGGAGATGATTACCCGTGGTGCTGTGTATTTGTCTGGTGGTGCTTTAATAAAAGTGGAAATGCTGATGCCTTTTACGGCGGAGGCAAGACTGCTGGATGCTCAGCAGTTCATACCTGGGCACAGAGTAATGGACTTATAATAAGTGGTGGAGAAGCAAAATATGGAGATCTGGTTCTTTTTGGAGCAGATGAACATATAGAAATAGTAGTAGCAAATAATGGTGATGGTTCTTATACAACTATCGGAGGAAATACCGGCTCAGGAGACAGTGGTTCACAGTCAAACGGAGGCGGTGTTTTTATGCGTACCAGATATATCAGCGGTGATTTTCCTATAACACTGTTTATCAGACCACCATATAGTACAGATTAATAAACTTTTGGCCGAAAAGTCCAAAGGTTGGAAAGGCTAAAAATGGTTACAGAAGAAGAAATGAAGGAGAAGCTTGAAAAGCTTAATGAACTTAAAGCTTTGCAGGAACAGAAAACAAAGGCTGCAAATGAAGCATTTACAAAAGCGAGAAAGAGGTGCAGTAAGGAAAATGCAAAGCTTGAGAGTATCAATGGAGAGATAAATAGAATAGATGGTTATCTCTTCCGGAAAGTAACACTTAAATATGGCATTAAGGATCATACAGAATTGGAGGAATACCTTTCAAGGCATAAATCGGATGTGCAAGTAGTTCCAGATGCCGAAGAGAATAAAGGAGACATAAACAAATGAAAGTAAAAGCATTATTACTCAGTATAACGATGTTAATGTCATTACTGGGAACAAGTATTTTTGGTACTAAAGGAGCTGATGTGCAGGCTGTTCAGGTCGCTGAAAGTACTGAAAATAGTACTACAGAGGAAGTGAGAGAAGATGCTTCTCACGTAGGGGAGTCTGACGGAGAACAAGATAAAACTGAGGATAATAAGGATCCTGCGACTGAAGAACCGACTACCCAGGCAGTTCCAAGTGTAGTTGTACCAGAAAGTGATAAAAAAGAAAATGATCCAGAGGTAGATACAACCAGAGGAAAGTTCAAGATTACAATGAAGCCTGAAAAGACCGGATGGTATAACGATACTGCAAAGATTCTTATAGATGTTGAGAATCAGTCATCAGTCCTTGTACCGCCTAAGATTTCAAAGATTGAGGCAAAGCAGGGTTCCAATGGTACATGGGTAGATATAACTGATGATATGTTCCTTGAAATAAATGAGAACTGCACTGTATATGTTAAGATAACAGATTCATTTGATAATGAATACGAAAAATCAAGACTTATCAAATGCTTTGATACAGTTGCACCTACTCTTAATGCTGCTGTTAATGAGGGACTGCTTACAGTTATGACTTATGATACAGAAAGCGGAGTAGATGCAGTGTATGTCAATGGATATGACTATAAGCCGGATGATCATGGGATAGTATCTATCAGACTTGAAAAGTTTGATGCCACATATCAGAACTTCTATGTATATGCACTTGATAAGGCTGGTAATCCAAGTACTGTTTATACTATAGAAAATCCTTACTGGACAGATCCAAATGCTGAAACGGAAGAGGATGATGAAGAAAAAGAAGATCCTGCTGCAAGTCTTCCGGAAAATGCAACAGCTCAGACCACTGGAGAATCAAAAGCAGAAGTAACATCAGTTACAGATGAGGATGGCGAGGATATAACAAATGAAGTAAAGAGTAAG
>JAILEL010000164.1 GCA_024687845.1 Eubacterium sp. | reverse complement strand
AGCTGCTATTCTTTGATTATTTCCTCCCTGTGTCATTACCGATTCCTGCCTATAACTTCTCTCAGTTGGTCTTGATTCTAGTCTTGATTCATAGCTTGGTTCCGGTCTTGGTGCTGGTCTGACACTATGCTGTGAATAATCCTCCATATCCTCATCGAATCCATTTGCGTGGTTCTTGAATACTTCTTCACTACCCTGATTATATACAACACCAGCTATTCCCCGATTAAGTCCGCCGTCATCTACATGAAGATGAAAATCTCCAACCATATCTTTTTCAACATCGGTATACATCCCCTTCTCACGACGATATACTCTTCCACATTTCGGACAGAGCCCCATGTACATGTCATAATCAAACATCTTATGACAACATTTACAAATAACCTTCATAATAAGTCCTCTCTTATTTAATAATTCTAATTATATCTGTTTTCCCAAAATGAGTGCAACCACAATTATATAAAAAAGAAAGGTAAATATCACAAACAGAACATCAATTATTATTACAGCTAAAATTTTTAAAAATTTCTTCATTCTGTTCAGTTTAAATATTTCCAGCAGTTTATCCTGAACCCCAAGATAATTAAAAGAAAAGCCAACAATAAATAGAGAAATCACTGTCATATATATTCTTCCAAGCCATTTGTATATTTCATAATATATACCTGTATAAGGATTAGGATCCATTTTAAATGTGGTGCAGATAAAGCCCCAAACAAGATAAAATATCGCTGCTATAAGCATGAAAAATACATTTCCTCTTCTAAATCCCGGTGGAAGATATTTTTTAATCTGCATTCGGATATTGTAGCCACTTCTTGCTTCCAGTGCTTTCTTCATTTCTTCGACATTCTGATAACGTTTCTTTGCATCTATCTGCGTTGCTTTCTTTATAATTGTATTAAGTTTTGGAGAATCAAGTCTTTCTTTTAATGCCAGATATTTAAGCGTAGCGCCCAGCCCATATATATCAGTTCTTACATCACTTTCTGAAAAACCGAATTGTTCTGGTGCTGCAAAATCTTTTGTCCCCATCAGAAAAGTGTCCCTTGATTTATCTCCTGTATAATTCTTGGCAATATCAAAATCTATAAGATATATATTTTCTCCTGATATAATAATGTTCTGAGGCTTTATATCCCTGTGTATTATTGGAGGATTGATGGAATGAATAGATTTTAGATTATCACATATCTTACGTCCTATTTCACATATTCTCTCTTCTATAACAGATTTTTGATTTGATCCAAGACTTATATCTTCAAGACTGCTCCCCTGAATATATTCTTCAAAAATAATCAGACCGTATTTTGTTTCAATAAGTTCATATATCTGGGGAACACAATCGAGGCTAAGCCTCTTCAGGTTTTCATAAATTTCGAGATTATAATGTTGTTTTAATTTGCACACGTATTCACAGCCATCTATTTTACTTTTAACAAGCTGAACAGAATGCTTATCATCAAGCCACCTGACAAATTGATATGAACTATCAATATATTCAATTATTACATTTTGAACATCAGTCATTTTTCATCCTCTGAAATTTTTATGTCTATTCCCGGTTAACTCAAAAAAAACACTCTTAAGTCCGTACCAGTTTACTTTATATATTAAATATGCTAATCTTTCATTATAAAAATCTATATGTAAATTATAATGGAGCAGAATAATGAATACAACAAATGATTTGATGGAAGTATTAAACGACACCCAGACAAATGAAAATCTCGATATCTATCTTGAAGACATTGAGAAATATAAAGATATCCATTATCAGGATTATTTTGAAAGCATCCGGGAACAACATGGTGTTTCCAAAAATGAACTTGCTCACGAAAGTGGTATCAGCCGCACTTACTGCTACCAGATATTAAATGGTACCAGAAGACCCGGAAGAGATAATGCCATTGCACTATGTATTGCGGCACATTTTAATCTACCAGAAACAATCAGATTTCTTGAAATTCTAAAACTCGGGATTCTGTATCCAAAAGATCAGCGTGATTCCATCATCATTTTTTCAATAAATCGTGGTTTCTCCGTACAGGAAACAAATGAACTTCTCTACAGCAAAAAAGAAGCTATCCTTGGTGAATGAAATTTTCCTTTCCAGGGACAGCTTCTTTTATATTTTATGACAATTAAACTATTTAATTTCAAATGTCATTGTTCCAAGTTCATCTCCAAGCAGACCATTTCTTGCCGTAAGTTCAACCGGAGTCTCCAGGTCAGTAAGTTCATATGCAATTGCATTTGAAACTGTTCCGCCCTGCTTAATCTTCTCAAGCTGAGATTCTGAATACTGACTATCAGGAAGCAATCCTACCTCAAGCTTATTTACTGCATTTGGATTATTATCCTGAACAGCTTCCATTATATATATCCATGCTGACATTGGATCGATTTCCTTACCAGATGTATTGGTCGTGTCATACCAGAATGCAATTACAGGATTCTTTCCATATTCATTTCCAGCCTCGCCGACAGGAATCACCTTATAATCGGTAATCTTGATTGTATAGTCGCTCACAACAACCTCATTATCTCTGAAATAGTATTCTGAAGCTGTAGTTTTTTCGTCCGCTGAAACATCATTTTCATCCGAGGAAGCCACTTCATTACCAGAATCATTTGATTCATCAGATGAAGCCGTATCATCCGAAGCTGATTCTGTGGTAACAGTCTGATTATCAGCAGTATTCTTCTTTCGGCTCGCGCCGCCTACCAGTCCTACAATAAGCCAGATTCCGGAAATGACCAGTGCTATAATGGAAAGCGCCTTCTTTCTACCGTCATTTTTCGTTAGATCGATAATCGCCAGAATAACACCGATCAGAAATGTACATCCAAGTACAGAAAATATCAGTGCCAGTATTCCCAGCACAGAATTCTTGTTTTCATTCATTTTACATTCTCCTCTTCTTTTTTTGCATTTTTTAAGTTTTTTTATAAAATTTGATTATTGCTGATGTAGCCATCTGTCAGTATTTTAAAAAATTATGTTGCAACATTGGTATGCACGTTGCATACAATTAACCCGAAATTGATTGTTATCTATAAAAAATTGTAATCTATAAAAATAGGAATGAATTCTGCGGTGCTGCGTAAGCAGCAATAGAACATCGCATATAAGCTTATTTATGCTTGCATAAGAATAAGCTTTATGCGATGTGGACTTAAGAGTGTTTTTTGAGTTAACCGTGAATAGTAACGACTAATTAAAATGCAAGTGAAAATAATTCAAAAACGTTAAGGTACATTTAAAGTAAACATGATATAATGAATTTTGTAAAAAGGTTTTTTGTGAGCCTGAAACAAATGTATGATACAAAACGCTCATTTAAAAAATTTTTTCACAGGAACTATATTCTATTAAGAAAGGAAGGCGATGCAATGTTAAAAGCTAAAAAATTTATTGCCATTTCCCTCTCGTCTATTATGATGGCAGGGCTTGTGACAGGTGGGATTCCAGCAGGTACAGGTAGTGTTTTGGGAAATGATATATCATATGTATATGCTGATGAACCGGGTGCTCCACCTGATGGCAACTCTCCTGATGGTGGCATGCCAGGTGGTAGTTCAAGCAGTAATGTATCCTGGACAGGTGCTACTGAAATTACGAGTTCTACTAAAGCCTCTTCACCTAAGTATTCTTCTACTACTGCTGACCAGAATTCGGTTCTGATCAATACTTCTTCGAGTGTAAAAATCACGAATCCGACTGTAACGAAGTCCGGAAATTCCAGCGGTGGTGACAGCTGTAACTTCTATGGTATTAATTCAGCAATCATGGCTAAAGGAGGCGGTGTAACTGAAATAACAGGTGGTACCGTAAAGGCAACTGCACGGGGTGCTAACGGCGTCTTTTCATATGGTGGAAACGGCGGACAAAATGGTGCAGCAGGCGATGGGACTACGGTAAAAATCACCAATACCAAGATAACTACTACCGGTGATAATGCAGGTGGTATCATGACAACCGGCGGCGGCAAGACCATCGCAACGAATCTGACAATAAATACAAGTGGTCAGTCCTCGGCTCCCATAAGAACTGACAGAGGCGGTGGAACCGTTACAGTTACAAACGGAACCTACACTTCTACCGGTCAGGGTTCACCTGCTATTTATTCTACTGCTGATATAACGGTCAGTGACGCAACTCTCGTATCTAAAAAATCTGAGGGAGTTGTAATCGAAGGCAAGAATTCAGTAACTCTGAATAACTGTAAACTGACTGCTACAAACAATGCATTAAATGGAAATGCAACATTTTACGATACTATCATGATTTATCAGTCACAATCCGGCGACGCTGCAACTGGAACTTCAAGCTTCAAGATGACTAATGGCTCGATAATCAGTAATAAGGGTGCTGTATTCCACGTTACGAATACAAATGCCAAGATAGCTCTGAATAATGTAAACATAAAGAATACTGACAGCAAAAATGTACTCATCTCTGTTTGCTCAGATGGCTGGAGCGGTGCATCAAATATCGCTACTCTCACTGCAAAGAATCAGACTCTGAATGGAAATATTCTTGTGGGCAGTGATTCACAGCTTACTCTTAAGCTTGCAGGTGCAACTACATTTACCGGAAAAACAAGTGGAAGTATAACGAATGATAAGGGTAGCACGGTTTCCTCTTCTCTCGGAAATGTAAAGGTTGTGATGTCTGGTGGAAAGGCGGTGTGGAAGCTAACCGGAAACTGCAAGGTTACATCAATCAGCGGCAGCGGAATGATCGATTATAACGGATATACTCTTACAGTCGGAAATAAGAAATATAAAAAGGGTAATATCGGAACTATCAAGGAAGCAACCTACGATGTTGTTTTCCAGAAAACAGACAAGACTCTTCCATATGCCAAGCTTAAAACACAGAATCTGACATATTCAGTTATCAAGAAAAGCAACGGAGGAAAGGTAACATACAAGGTTCTCTCCGGTAAGTCAGCATATGTCAAGGTTTCGACAAAGGGAACCGTAACGGTTAAGAAGGGCGCTCCTAAGGGAGTTTATAAGGTTCAGGTTACAGTAGCCGCAAAGGGAAAATACAAAAAGACTACTAAGACTATAAAGATTACAGTTAAATAAAATCGTGTCCCAACATGTATGAAAACAAAAAGACACTCCTGGTTCAAATGAAACATTTGATGGTGGAGTGTCTTTTACTTTTTTTATCCCTTATATTGTCAGAACCACATTGCTATAGCAGCTCTTATTCCTCTTAGAATGCGGTTCCCGGTGTCACGGTTCCATCGAAGATAAAGCCATGCTCCGGATTAGTATTTGTATTCTTGTCCACGCCCAGTTTTGCAACCTCCGCCGGTGTAAGAATGAATTCCTCCGGAAGCTCTTCGCCCTCCTTAAGTGACTGGAGGTAGCTGATTGTTGCAGAATATGATGTGATCGTATAGTCATCAGATTTCCAGTTTCCGCTGGACTCATCATATTTATAGGTCAGATCACCGGTTACCTTTCGTCCCGTGATATTCACATAGGATTTATTTCTTAGAACTATAGTTGCATGAGGATAATCGGAGAATCTGTCACCTCTCTTGAAGACACAATTTGAATTTACGTATCTTCCATCAACCCATGAATCTGAATATTCCTTATAACCATAATCACCTGTCTGATACTGCGACCCCTGAGTAATATAGACATAATCACCCTTTATCCTGAGCCATGCAGAATTCTTCAGCACTGAATAGCTCATCTTGTTATTTAGAAGCTCAGACATCGATTCTGAGGTTTTATTTGATTTGGTAACGTATCTTTCAAGCCTGCTCCTTACATTTGCCAGCGAATAGATTCCTGCCAAATCAGTATCCGTTCCATCGAACTTGTAGCTCTGCTCAAACGCGGCTCTTGAATTGTTCACCTTGTAAGCAGTTTTTGATCTGTTCATCATGCACTCACCCTCTGATTATAAACAACACCAGCTATTCCCCTGTTTAAGCCACCATCATCTACATGAAGATGAAAATCTCCTACCATATCTTTCTCTACATCGGTGTACATCCCCTTCTCACGCCGCTATACTCTTCCGCATTTTGGACAAAGTCCCATATACATGTCATAATCAAACATTTTATGACAGCATTTACAGATAACCTTCATAATAAGTCCTCACCTTTTTATATTCATAGATAAACTCTATAAACTCTTAAGTCTGTATCATCTATCGTCTTTCTTTATATAAACATATTTCACTCCATAAGGATTGCCCTGCATGGTGCACCATCAGCACCTCCCAGATTAATAGGTGCAGCATTAAGCAGATAAATGCCATCCTCCACCTCAGATAATCTGATGCCTTCAAGCAGTACTATCTGTGCTCCCAGCATGATAAGATGAACGGCTTTAGGAGCATCCTCCGGACCAACTGTCTGAGATTCATTTCCGAAAAGAAATATCCCTGCCTCCGCAAAAACCGTAGCAGCTTCTTCAGTAACTGTAGCATTTCCTTTAACAAGAATTCTGGAGTATGCGTAGTCCTCATCAGAATTTTTCATAGAACCGAACGATATATTAGAAACAGAAATTGGTTTTCCTGCTGTTTCTTCTGCTTTTCTTGCCTCATCCAGAATTCTCCTGGCGTCCTCGGCTTTTAGATTGCCCTCGTGTGATGCGACATATGCCAGTCCCACAAACCTTCTCATATCAACCATGTCAATGGTCTTTCCACCATCGATAAAATGATACGGAGCATCAACATGAGTTCCATTATGTGCACACATTTTAAGAGCTGTCAGATTGCACATCTCCCCATCTTTTATCTTCATCATCTCTATACGTTCCGGCTGTGGATCA
>JAILEL010000115.1 GCA_024687845.1 Eubacterium sp. | reverse complement strand
TGTATTTTTTCGGTCACATCTACTGTTTCATCAACTATTCTTTCCATAGATATACTCCTCCTTTACATCAGCTTATGTAGAAATACATAAACTATGAAGTAGTATTCAACAGGCTTAATGAAATAATGAGCGAATACTTTTAAACACAAAAATAAGGCGTACCGCAGTCACACCCATAAAGTGTGGCCACGATACGCCTTTAATTTCATTTACATCATCAGCAGCATCCCCATCACTGTTAAACACACAGCTATTGTCACATAACCTACCTTCGTAATAGCCTTCCAAGGCTTGTATTTGCCTTCAAACTTGCTTCCTCGCATTTCTATTACACTCTTCCTGAAGAACATCATTACGAGCGCAATAAAGAGTATTATAGCCACTACAAAAGCAGCAAATACAACTGCCACTGGTATTTCAGTGAGTTTCATATATGATAACAATACATTTATCGTATTAAACAGTAAGTGCATTATCATTGTATATACCAGATTATCTGTCGCTATTCTTACTACCGCAAAGAGAAGCCCGAAGAAGAATCCGTATAATACGGATCCAAGTGAAAAGTGAAGCAGAGCAAAGAATAAACTGCTTATCATTATTCCCGCCCTAACATCCACCTTACTGTATGCCCCAAGTATCACCCCTCGAAATACGAATTCCTCTACCACTGCAGGTACGACTGCATATACCACTATTGCCATCATGATGGGATATGTATTTACATCCTCTGCGGAATCAGCTCCTGCATTTGATAGTACTCCCGCCAGGGCATTTAGCAGAAGTGCTATAGGTACACCGCAAACAGTTATCAGCGATAAATGTAGCATTTTTCCAGGTTCTAATTTCTTAAAACTTATAGGAATATCTATCTCATTCTTATGACGCCTCCACAAAAAAAGTGAGAACAGAAATGTCATAAAGTAAATTGACATCTGCGCTCCCACTGTTCCGAAGAAGAGTATTGTCATTATTCCCACCACCTCGAAAATGATGCAGAACAAGAATGTTATATTAGCGAGTTTTATTAGTGTGTAGTCCCAGGGATTATCCTTTAGTCTCTTCCCTCGTTTTTTTCTTGAGTTATCACTCACTGTAATCTTATTAAATGGTCTCTCAACTCTTATATCACTCATCATCTATTCCTGCACCCTTTCCTTTCTTCCCTAGTTCAGGACTCCCTTTGTCAGGATCCTTATCTGACTTTTCCTTTACCTGCTTCTTCTTATGTTCAATCATATTCTGGAGATAGTTTGTTATATCATCATAGGCGATATTATTCTGCTTACAGAATGCTATAACAGTCTCCTTATCTTTGAACTCGCCTATAGCCTGATTCTTTATAAGGTCCTCACCCGGCATCTTTATATCGGCTATGAGAAGATACTTAGCATTTTCCACATTTTTCTTAATCTTAAAGTTGGAATACCTTGCTCCCGGAAAAGCCTTACCTGTACTTATCTGCTTTTTATCATCTGTACGAGTTTCTTCCTTTTCAGCAATCTTTCCAGGATGCTTATCTTCTTTGGGTTCTGTATTATTGATACGGTTATCAATCATGTTATAGTTCTGTTCTTCGATCTCCTCAACCTTTGCAAGAGGCTTATATTCATCAAGTTCTTTTAAGATTTCCTTGGCACGGACAATGATTTTATCTTCGGCTTCTCCATCGGCTATGGCATCCTGCAGATACTTTTTAAGACTGTCAGTCTGTCCATCCATGATACATGCTGTTAATTCCTCTATATGAGCAGCACAGTCATCAACAGTATCATTATACTCATAGGTATCATAGTCCTGTCCCCACTCATCAAGCTTTGCAGCTATAGCACGTGCTCTCTTATAATCCTCATTTTCCATTACCACATTTTGCTCACTTTGTGCATTGACATCAACTTGATTTGAAATTGACATTTGTTTGGATTTTTCTTCAAGGTACGCTTCCACCCCTGGAAGATATTCAGCAAGTGTTCCCGACTCCTGCGGTAAAATGGGATTGATATCCACTTCAACACCACCGATGCTTAATTTTTCTTCATTTAGCAGATTAAATAAGGAATCCTCCCTCTCTCCGTTTCCATGAATCTCCACTACAACATCAATGTCAGAATTGTCATTTTCAAGCCCTCTGGACCTGCTACCAGTGAGAACCGCATCTATAGCAGTTGCATCTATGTCATAATCCGCAAGTATATTTTTACCCTGGTTAAGTGCATCAAGATATACAGACTTTTCTATCATCTGTGATTCTTCGTGAACTACACCTGCACCCCAACCCTTATTGAATTCCGGAAACAGCCTCTTAGCCTCATCGTTATCAATAAGCATTGAATGGTTTTCTTTTGAAATTGTTTCTACTATTGCGGAAGATTTCCCAGAAGCGGGAAGACCGATTACTATGTCAAGGCGATTGCCTCTCTCGACACCTTCATTATAGACCGTATTACCATGGTCGTCAACGAGAGGTTTCCCATTTTCATCAGTACTTATTGAACCGTAATTACTTAGTATTTCAAATACATGCTCCTCTATCTGTTCTCTGTCTTTAAGCAGTATTGTCGGAGTCTGATGCGACACGCAGGTGGCTGCTGTTATCATTTCAGGAGTATTATTTATCTCCTCGATTGAAACATACTCTCCTCTGTCACACCTCTCCAGTATATCCTGCAACTCATCACTGACTGGAAGCCCGGTAAGAGCTACTATATCTCTTTTTTCTTCTTGTTCCATATACTTTCCTTTCCGCCCGAAGGCAATAATAAAAGCGCCTACAAGTATTTCTACTCATAGACGCCGTAACGCTGTTAATTATTCAATTATTCTCCCCAGTAATCTATGGATTCTTCTGACTCACTACTAATACCAAAGAGCTTATACATGAAGTCTTCTCTTTCATCAAACATTTCAGCTACTATTACTCTATCTCCTATTAAATAGTAAAACATATAATTATGATTTACATACAGGTAGTAGTAATCCGTATCAATTCCAAACATTTCAGCTACTGAAATGCCTTTATCAGGAAAATCCCCCAATCCTTTTACGCTTGAAGTTATTGCTTTAATTCCTT
>JAILEL010000103.1 GCA_024687845.1 Eubacterium sp. | reverse complement strand
TACTTGCAATCATTCCAATAGTGGCTTTCTACATGGTTTGCCAAAAGAGCATTATTGAAGGGGTAACAGCAGGTGCTGTAAAAGGATAGCATAATTACTTTAAAATATTACCTTAATAAGGTACAATGGATATCGTGTATTACATATCACATTGTACCTTATTAGTTTATTGTATAAGAGAGAATAATGAAACGACGAAAAATATATTTTATAATTCTAATGATGCTTCTGCTTTCTATAGGGGGCTGTTCAAAAGAAACATCAGACAGTTCTGATACTATGTCAGAAGCTGAGTATGAACAGAAGCTGCAGGAGGCTGAAACAACACCATATGGAAAGTATCCTGAGACAATTTATTATTCGCTGGGAAAGGTTACCAGAGAGAATAACTCCAATCTTCCAGATGGTGATACTTATGAAAATAATGAATATACGAGATATCTTCTGGATAAAATAAATGTTCAGAATGAAGATGCTTTTGAGGGTGAAGAATCTTCGGAATATGATAAGCTGGCTGATATGGCTATCAAAACAAAAAATATTCCTGACATTATGGTTGTCAGCGATTATGACACTCTTAAGGAGGTCGTTGAAAATGACCTTGTTGAGGATCTGACCGAAGAATATGAGAAATGTGCCACTCCGACAATAAAGAGTATCTATGAGAGCTACGGAGATGAGGTGCTTGACACAGCAACATTTGATGGAAAGCTTATGGCGATTCCGGAAACCAGTATAGCATCAGGACCTAGTCTTATCTGGCTTCGAAAAGACTGGATGGACAGCCTTGGACTTAAAGAACCTCAGACTATTGATGACGTGATTGAAATTGTCAGGGCATTTGTCGAGAAGGATCCAGGTGGAAATGGTGCTGGAAATACAGTTGGTCTTGTATGTGGTGATGAGCTGACCGGTGATGCGGGATATGGTTATGAATATCAGCTTGATATGTTATTTGCCAGTTGTGGAGCTTATCCAAAACAGTGGATTGAGAGAGAGGGTGAGATCGTATATGGCTCAGTTCAGCCTGAAGCAAGAGAAGCTCTAGTTAAAATCCATGGACTGTATGAAGAGGGAATAATTGACAATCATTTTCTGTTCAGAACTAATAATAACATAGTTGATCTGGTCGAAAGTGGCCAGTGCGGTTCATTTTTTGGACCTTGGTGGGCCCCAAATAACCCGCTGATGGAGGTTGTGTCGAAGAATGAGGATGCTGACTGGCAGCCTTATCTTGTGTCTACAGATGGGAAGGCCGGGGGGAAAATAAGTTATACTTCTCAGAAAACTACTGGAAAATATGTAGTTGTGAGAAAAGGCTACAATCATCCGGAGATAGTTGTAAAGATTATCAGTGTCCTTTTTGATTATGCCAGATATGCAGCAAATGATGCTGAGGGGATAAAAAGATATTTTGAACTTAATGTCGATCCAACGGCAAGACCACTTGCAATCAATGTTGATTATAAAGATGCCCTCAGTAGATGCTACAGAGATATATCCGCCGTAATGAAAGGCGAAAAGGAAGAATCAGAGCTTCCTATACTTGAGGATTCATATTACAGAGTCTGTAAAGATTATGAAAAAAAAGAAAAACATACTCCTGAGGAATGGGCGGCGTATACTTCACGAATAACTGCTCTGAAGATTATTTCAGATGCCGAAAACGAAGGACGTCTTGATATGGTTGATTCACTGTATTTTGGTGAAACAGCCACAATGAAAACAGACTGGTGGAAGCTAAGAGACGACGAAAAAGAAGTATATCTTCAGATAGTGACAGGAGATAAAAACATCAGCTCCTTCGACGTGTTTATAACAAGATGGAAGAATAACGGCGGAAAGAAGATTACAGAAGAGGTAAGAGAAGAACTTGAGTGAATGCTTAAGAATAAATATATTAAGATGGAGATTGTAGAAGATGAATAAAAAGCTACTTATATTTATAATTATTGCTTTACTTGTTATAACAGCGGGTACCGCATGGTGGTATCTGAGCAGTCTTAAGGAGACTCCGGAGCATTCTTTCGTTGTTGTTTCAGGTGGGAAGGAAGAGGTAATCGATATTGATAAGATGAGTCTGGTGGATTTTACTGGAACAACTGTGAATGGAAAAGGTGAAAAGAAGGAGATAAAGGGACAGGGAATTAAATTGTCAGATGTTTTCAACGTATCGGATTATACTGAAGCATCGGTTATTGCAGATGACGCTTACGCAGCAGTTGTAAAAAAAGACGAGATGGATCAGGCCTGGCTACAGATAGAAGAAGGCGAGGCAAGGCTTATTGTATTTGGAGATACTGATTCAAAAAGAAATGTTAAGCATGTTGTGAGGATTGAAATCAGATGATAAAATATTCAGCCATTATTCTTGCCGGAGGCAGAAGCAGCCGGATGGGACAGAAAAAAGCCTCACTATTATATCAGGGAAAATCCTTTATAGATATTATAATAGAAAAGCTAAAGAGTGTTGATATCCAGGAAATCATTATCTCCGGATATGAATATAAGAAGGATCAGTACATCTATGTGGAGGATATATTTAAGAACAAAGGTCCCCTGGCAGGAATTCATGCCGGACTGATGCAATCCTCGGCACAGGCTTCGCTAGTGCTCACTGAAGATTCACCACTTGTTCCAGTCTGGTTTATAAAACAGCTAATGGAAGAACATAGTAGGGGTAGCTTCCCGGCAGCTGTTACCGCGTGTAATGGAAGGATACAGCCACTACTGGGAATATATGAAAAGAATTTATTGCCACTTTGTGAAGAGACATTACAAAGCGAAAGCTCAGCAGTTAAGTCAATGCTCGATAAAACTGGTTATAATATAGTAGAGTACCCTGGAAATGAGATAGATATCAGAGGATGCAATACACCAAAGGAGTATGAGGAAGTTGTAAATTTTCGCGGTTTATGAGATAAGTAACACAATGATACATTTTCGTTACAATTCAATTGCATAATACTTCTGTTTGGTGTATAGCGCTAAGAGTTTAGTGCTTGGATTATAAATTTCCTGATAAGGCGAATTGAATTAAAATCTGTAACTGAACAGTTAATAAAATTTACGAAAGGAAGAAAACAAAGGTGAAACAGGATTATAAGCTTACAAAAAAAGCCCTTGCGGATATCGCAACTTCACAAGTGACTGAAAAAGATATACTGCTTGTATGTCCGGTTGACCTTTCATTTGAGGGTAAGTATTTAGCAGGGTATGCTTTCTTGACAGGGGATAGGCTTGGTATTTGTACCAGAGAGATTTCTGAAAACCATGTGGAGGTTTTCAGGGGTGTGAAGTACCAAGAAGATTTGACAGATGAAGAGTTTCGGGATTACGAAACGAAAATGTATGATTTGGACAGACTTAAATCAATTCATCTTGAACATTATATAGGAACAAATGTTCTTACAGCAGAGTATAATGGTCATCCTATCGAACTGGCAGCATTAACAAACCGGTATTTTGAAAGGATGACCTTTTTTATTGCTCAAATTAAGCGGGTTCAGAAGGGCGAAAGTATTCAGGAAGAACCTGAAAAGGATGAGGAACAGAGTGAAGAACAGGAGAAATCTAAGAAGAAGTCCTCAATATTCTTCAGAACTTTAAAATATTTCCTGAGATATAAGGTACAGATAGTAGTGCTGGTGCTGACTTATATGATATCAGCTGCGCTTAGCATCGCCTGGCCGTATCTCATAGGAAAGGTCCTCTTTGATCATGTAATCGCGAAGGATGATATCTACTTGGCCCAATTTGGAATTAGTGGCAAATATGGTATCGCGCTTCTTGCTATTGCAATTGTTATGATAGGAGTTCGTGTGATTCAGGGACTTTCCAATTATCTACAGATTTATGTCATGGCAAATGTATCAAGCTCGGCAGTTCGTGATATCAAGACGGATGTCTTCGATGCGATGAGTCAGCTATCACTAAGGTTCTTTACTGACAAACAGACCGGAGGACTGATGACAAGAGTTCTCTCGGATTCGGAAAAGGTACGAGACTTTTTTATAGATGGTCTTCCTATGATATTTGTTCATGGAATTACAATAGTAGTTACATTTATCGTAATGTACAGACTGAACTGGCAGATGGCACTCCTTGCCTGCATACTTCTGCCACTTCTGGTTGTTATGACTGTAAAGCTGAGACCAGGGCTATGGACACTTTCCGGTAAAAGACACAGAGCTGAAAAGTCAGTAAATGGAAAGGCGAATGATAATCTGACCGGTGCCAGAGTTGTAAAGGCATTTGGACAGGAAAATGAAGAGATTAAGAAATTTCTGCATCCAAATGTAAATTTACGTGATGCTGAGATAAATATAGTAAAGCTGAGAAATAGATTTGCAATCCTTTACAATCTGGTTCAGGAAGTATCAAGCATCTGGATCTGGATAGCAGGTGTTTTCTTCGTGCTGAAGACGAATTCGATAGAGCTGGGTGTCCTGATAACATTTGTCGGTTATGTAATGCAGCTGAACGGACCTATGAATTTCTTTGCATGGGTATTTCGTATGTGGTCAGACAGTATCAACTCGGCTGAGCGACTGTTTGAAATAATAGACGCAATCCCTGATATTAAAGAAAAGGATAATCCGGTTAAGCTGGATTCACCGCGCGGTGAGATAGAGCTCGAAAATGTAACCTTCGGCTATCAGGTGGGAAGACCGGTTCTTAAGAATATCAACCTCAAGGTAAAAGAAGGGGAAATGCTGGGAATCGTTGGACGTTCCGGAGCTGGAAAATCAACTCTGGTCAATCTCATTTCCCGACTATACGATGTAAATGAAGGCAGTATCAAAATAGATGGAACGGATGTAAAAGACCTAGCGCTCGGCGACCTCAGAAGAAATGTTGCAATGGTGTCGCAGGATACTTATATATTTATGGGTTCAGTTGCTAAAAACATTGCCTATGGAAATGAAAATGCAACTCGTGCAGACATCATTCGTGCGGCTAAGCTTGCAAGCGCACATGACTTTATATCGAAGCTTCCTGATGGATATGACACAGTGATCGGTGCTTCAGGCAAGGACCTGTCGGGTGGAGAAAAACAGAGAATCTCTATTGCAAGAGCTATCCTTTCCGACCCGAAGATACTGATTCTTGATGAGGCAACAGCCAGTGTAGATACAGAAACAGAAAAGGCGATTCAGAACTCACTCAAGTTCCTGGTACAGGGGAGAACAACCCTGTCAATCGCACACAGGCTGTCCACCCTTCGTGATGCAGACAGACTGATTGTAATAGACGGAGGAAGAATCGTAGAAGAAGGAACCGAAGAAGAACTTAGCA
>JAILEL010000091.1 GCA_024687845.1 Eubacterium sp. | reverse complement strand
ACGCCTATATATTTTCCGTTTTCAACCTTGCAGTTCATCCAATCCTCATCCGAATTATCAATATTGATAGTGGCAAAAGATAGATTCTCTAAAACCGTTTCTAAAATATCTATCTCTACAAGCCAACCAGGATTATCTATGGTCTGTATTTTTATTCCATAATATTCTTCCCACTCACCATTACAATTTGACATATACCAATCTGCTAACCATTCTAAATCATTCATATTCTTATCTCCATACTAAATAGCTTATCAATCTACTATTATCAATAAATATTATATTAATCTTCTGATGGTAAATTTGAATAACCATCTGGTAAAGGTCCATCAAATTTACCATTACGTAGTCCTTTTGAATTATAAGTGTAATTATGTTCATGTGGCTGTTAATATTGCTGGGTGTTTTTATCAAAATGTGGATGGTCGAAATCTTGCCTACAAAATTCACGACCATTCTCGTCAAAAAATGTTCGACTTTTTAATGTTCCATCTTGATTCAATTGTTCATAAATCGAATTAGGTTCACCCGTTTGTCGTGGTCTACTATATCCAGAATTTATAGGAGTATCAGAGCCACTTCCACCCTTGACAGAACGTATTTCAATAATAGCCTTTTCTACAATACATGAATATCAGTAAGCATTTCGGATAATATCACATCGTTTACAACTTTAAACTCGCAAATCAAAGTTAAGTCACTTAATGATTCATCAATTATCAAATCGAATTCGGTTTCATAAATATCATTAGGGCACTTGTAGCAGTCAAACCGACCATTGTAGTCTTCTTTCTCCACAAAAGATATTGTGCCCCCATATTCACTTAAAGCAAACATTATATCTTTTTTTGAAAACCTTTTTAAACATCCTTTTTTTTCTAATAATTCATAATTATTCATAGCAATACAATTAACTATTGATATCGTACGTTCATATAACAAAGTTTCAATATTATTCATTTCAATGCCCCTTTCTATTTCCTGGAATTCTGGTCGGTGAATCAAGAGTTAACCCTAACTCTCCCATAAAATAATTATCTGCATATCTAACATATACTTTTGATTCATCTATAGAAAATCCCGCTTTTCTCAAAGCTTTATATGCTATACCTCGTTCTTGACCATATGTTCCACCGCCGCCTTGACGTTGAACTGTTGTTGCAATATAATGCTCTGTTCCTACCTGATTTGATGGTCCTTCCAATTGAATAGCAGGGGCACTTCCCTTATTATAACCTTCAATATCTTTTACAGCAGCATCTTGAATAATATGATGCGCATCTTTATATCCAGCCTCCCTTAACTCTTTATATGTCCCAGTCTTTCTTCCACCCTTGACAGAGAGTCTTTCACTTATGGTTATACAAGCATCCGCTTCTTGCCTATCATAACCACTGCTTGCCGATACACCTATCGAAAAATTGAGTATTAGAAACAGACTGACGACCATCATCAGCAGACACTTCAATATTCCCTTATTCTTGATGGCAGCCACCTCCAGTCTCTGTAATACTTTCAGCTTGGTCATTTTACACATCACTGAAGAAAAAGCTTTTGTAATTGATACAAATAGCAAACTATTCTTTAATTATATAAATATCCCATTTTTTTTCTTTGATTTCTACATAATCCGGCTCAGTTATATCCCCATATTTATATTCTGCATTACAAGATTTATTACTGATGTTTTTTACATCATCCCATTCATTTTCACATTCTGAGCAGCAGCAAAACAGTTGCCCACTGACTGTATCCTTAACAATTTCTACCCAACCTTGATTACATACTGGACACCACTTAACCTTAAAATCATACATTCTAATTACCTCCTATAATTCCTTCCAAAGAATATTTATATCCATTTCCTGGGAAACCAGTTATTATCTTATTAGAATTTATTTGAGTAATTATCGTTATGCTATTTAAGTTTTGTCTTTGTCCACCATATCCACCTGCATATCCTGCATTTTTTTTCGACTATATTTATCTGCATATGTCCCTATCATACCATATGTTATTTCATTATTCTCCGATATTTGACATATATTAACATCACCAAAAGTATTTCTTTGTGTAATTATTAAATAACCATCCCTACCTAAATAATCAGATAATGCTTCTGCTTTGATTGTACCGTTTTTTTTCTCTAACACTTTTACCTTTAAATAATTACCTCCATCAGATGATTCGAAATCCCATGGTTCTGCAATAATTATTTCTAATTCCATATCTAGTTACCTCCAATCATTTTTTGATAATTTATTATTTTCATTTTAACCAAGTCATTGGTAAAATACTCTCTACCACCACCTAATTCTCCAAAATTAGGTTCTACTCTAGTTCCACCATATATTTGAGGGTTACCCTCAATTTCAAATTCCATTATATATTTCGGTTTTTCTGGAAGTGATAATCTAGATTTTGCTGTGTTAGCATTTTAATAGTATGAATCAGTAAAAAAGGTTGTTCCTTCTCTTCCTCCCCTTAACATTCCTGTGTTTTTTACTGCATCCAATTCCGCTTCACTCATAACTCTATAAAGCCTCTTATTACCAAGTTCACTTCCACCCTTACCAACATTTGTACCAGAACTATCTGTACCACTACCAGAATCTACTGTTTCTCCATCACATAAATTGTGTACTATGACACCATATTCTGATACACAGTACGTATGCCAGTCTTCAACCTCGAAGTTATATACTTTTACAGGTTCTTCAAGTTGTTCTTTTTGATTTTTCTGTACTATATAGATACTTCCATTTTGTGAAAGGACTCTGTCACCAAGTTTTAGTTCTGAAGCATATTTGAATCCATAGTCCACTACGTAGAACGGATGTCCTGGTGTGCAGTCGATAATTATGCTTTCGTGATTAGCTTGTTTTAAGGATTGATCTTTTGATATTCCTGATTCTTGTTTCTCAGAATCTGATATTAATTCTATATGCTCTATCTCATCTGTCTCGTTTACAAACTCTCCTTTACTTCCTTCAGTCCTTCTTCTCCTGTTTCTGGATTGAATGACCAGACCATATCTCCCGCTTCAACCTCTTCTATTGGTTTATCTCCATCTTTAGTCTTTACCGTTGTACCTGCAACAAAACACTGGCTTGTTA
>JAILEL010000057.1 GCA_024687845.1 Eubacterium sp. | reverse complement strand
TATGCGATGTGGACTTAAGAGTGTTTTTTGAGTTAACCGTGAATAGTAACGTTACTCAGTTACTATTCACGGTTCATGACTATTTTGCTTGTGTTTTTTTAGAATAGGGATTACTATTATGTAAAGCGCTTACATTTTGCTTATTAATATTAGTTTGATTTTTCGAAAAGGGATATTGATATGAATATTTATGATATAGCTAATATGGCGGGAGTATCTATTGCTACAGTTTCCAGAGTGGTTAATGGCAGTCCCAAGGTTAGTGAAAAAACTAAGGCAAAGGTACTTAAAATTATAGAAGAAGCTGGTTATACCCCAAATGTTTTTGCACAGGGCCTTGGCCTTAATACAATGCACACCATTGGAATTCTTGTTCCTTCGATATCTGATCTTTATATGGCCTGTGCTGTATCTCATCTCGAAGAAAGACTTCATAATATTGGGTATGATTGCATATTAAGCTGTAGTGGATATCTAGCAGAGCAGAAGGATTCACATATCCAGATGCTGCTTTCAAAAAGAATAGATGCTCTTATTCTGGTTGGTTCTACTTATGCCGGTTCAGAGGATGAGACTCATAATACTGATTATATTAAGCGTGCATCTGAAGAAGTGCCAGTGTTTTTGATAAATGGAATTATAGAAGGAAAAAATATTTACTGTACTGCGTCAAATGATTATCAGGCAACCTTTGATGCTACAACGAGACTTCTTGAAAATGGAAAAAGAAGGATTCTTTTTATGACAGACTCCAGATCATATAGTGCCAATCAGAAAAAGCAGGGATTTAAGGATGCTCTGAGAGCAATGGATGTGGAGGCTGACCCTCAGATGGAGATTTTTATAAAAAATGATGTAGAGCATGTTAGAAATGCATTCTGTCAGTTTGATGAACTGAAGTATGATGCAATTTTGACCACTGATGATGCGATGGCCATAGGTGCTCTTAAATACCTTCTTCAGAATGGGAGAAGGGTACCAGAGGATGTTAGTATAATAGGCTATAATAATTCTTCTCTTTGTTTATGTACTGCACCTGAGCTTACTTCTATTGATAATAAGGTTGAAAAGGTTGCCGTTGAAACTATAGACAGATTAGAGTCATATCTTCGAGGGGATAAGCTTGTGGCCAGAAAGAGCATTGTTGCGTGTAAACTGGTTGAAAGAGGAACTACGTCTTTCACAGATTAATGGCATATTTATTATATTAAGGCTTTTACGTCATTAGCATAGAATAGAAGGAAGGCAGAAAAATATATAATGCAGTATATTATATCAGACTCGAATAAAATATATAAAGATAAATACTATACATCTGATATTGGAGCTTATCAGATACATCCTGATGGAAGACCTGTACATACATTCAGGACACAGTCAGTCCTTGTAGATGGAAATGACATTTTATTTGACGGATGTACTTTTGAGAATACTGCAGGCTCTGGAAAAAAGGCTGGACAGGCTATAGCTCTTTACCTGGATGGAGATGATATAGTTCTGAAGAATTGTCATATTCTGGGATTTCAGGATACTCTTTTTCTAGCTCCACTTCCTGAAAAAGAGATTGAGCCAGGTGGATTTATAGGACCGAAGGAATTTATGCCAAGAACTAATAGAATATTTCATTTTGAAAAATGTATCATTGAAGGAAGTGTAGACTTTGTATTTGGTGGTGCTACAGCATATTTTAAAAAATGTGATTTTGTAAGTGTTGAAACAGGGTGGGTGTTTGCTCCGTGTACACCCAAAAGTGTTGAGACGGGGTTTGTAGCAAAAAACTGCAGATTTATCAGTAAGGAAAATGTACCAGAAAAGAGCTGCTTTATAGCGCGGCCCTGGAGAGAATATGCCAAAGTAAAACTTATTAATTGTTATCTGGGGCGACATATTGCTCCCGAGGGCTGGGATGACTGGGGTAAGGAATATGCCCATTCAACAGTATGTTTTGAAGAAGAGAACTCCTATGGACCGGGTGCTGATAATAATAATCGTCCGGATTGGGTCAGCTGTCATTGATCTAGCTATTATTTTTACTTTCTTCAGGGATTCCTTCTACTTTCTTTGAAGTTCTATATTCTCGAGGCGACATCTTATACATGTTTTTAAATGCATCTTTAAAATAATTACTGTCATTAAAGCCACAATTAATTGCAATATCTGTGATTGTATGATTTGTAGAAAGAAGTTCATTTGCAGCATGCTTCAATCGGATATAGGTAAGATATTCTTTCATACCTGATCCGGTTGTTTTTTTGAATTTCTTACTAAAATAGCTGGGACTGAGATTGCACATTTTTGCAAGTCTTTCCAGAGTGATAGGAGTGTGATAATTGAGATTTATGTATTGAAGTACATTTATCATAGTATCATCACTTTCAGTTATCTGACTTGCAGATCTATAAATGCAATTTCTATTGCATGAAATCACTAATTCACTTAGTAGGAGTTCTTGCATCCTTGGAGATGAAGAATCATCTACGCCTTCCTCAGCAAGCATTCGATCTATTATATTATTGATGATTTCCCGATATGTTTTCGGTGTGTGGATTACATTGGCACTTAAAAATCTTTCATATATTGTTTCGAGATTATCGATAAAAAGTGTAGCCAGATCTTCTCTTCTAAAATATATATTGATTCTGACACAAGAGGAGAGATAGTTTACATAATGTGGATTGCCTGGAGGGACAAGTATGAAATCACCACTTTGAAGAGTATAGATGGTTCCTTTTACATTGAAGGCCACCCGGCCGTGTCTGACATAATATAGTTCATAGTAATTATGATAGTGGTTTTCCACCATTTTATAATTTGTTCCACGAGATGCACTGGTCACATATATTCTATCAATATATTTATCCGAAACTCTCATACTATTCCTCCATTTTTTTGTGTGTTTTTCCGGATTATAACATGCCTATGTTAAAAAATCAGTAGTTTTTTTAAAAATATAACTAAAAAAAAGTAAAAATACATGAAAATATAGTGTATTTTATATATGTAACACAGAGGAAAGCGCTTACATTTGTCATTGATATTGGAGAGGGAATGTCGATGAATATAGTAAATAATAGCTACATAGTATTATTAGGAGGTTTTTTAAATGAAGAAGAAATTATTTTCAACAGTTCTTTCTACAACGCTTGTTGCAGCATTAGCTCTGACAGGTTGTGGAGGTAGCAGCAGTAGTACAGAAGAAACTGAAGCTCCAACAGAGGCAGCTACAGAAGCAGCTACAGAGAAAGCAGCAGATACAACAGCGGATGATACTGCAGCAGATACAGCAGCAGATACAGCAGTAGATGATAGTGCTTCCGCAGATTCCTATGATGAATGCACACTTACATTTGATTGGTGGGGTGGTGATTCAAGACATGAAGCAACACAGGCAGCTGTAGATGCATTTATGGCAAAGTATCCGGGAATCAAGGTTGAGGTTAATTTCGGCGCATGGAGTGATTGGGAGACAGCTAAGGCAGCTGAATATCTGTCAGGAAATAATCCTGATGTTCAGCAGACAAACTTTGACTGGATTGGAAAGTATGATGCTGATGGTACAACATATCTTGATCTTAATACAGTATCAGATACATTAGACCTTACTCAATATTCTGATGAGGTACTTGGAAAGACAGTTGATTCCAAGGGAGGAATCGCAGGTATACCTGTTTCACTTACTGGACGTACATTCTACTGGAATAAGGCAACTTATGAACAGGCAGGTATTGCAGTTCCTACAAACCTTAATGAACTTATTGATGCAGGATCAGTTTTTAAGGAAAAACTTGGTGATAATTATTATCCACTTGTAGTAGGAGAATATG
Organism: Eubacterium sp.; assembly: GCA_024687845.1. The sequence continues at coordinate 8,567 of JAILEL010000057.1, read as the reverse complement.
ACAGAGCTATTCTTATGGCTTTTTATCTTCAGGCACAGACTGGTGAGCCAATCATCAATGAAGATGGAAAACTTACAGTAACTCAGGATCAGATTAAGTCAGGTCTTGAATGGATTAAGTCTCTTGAAGATGCACATGTAATCCCAACAATCGCTTATATTGATGGTGAAGGTGCTGATTCAATGGATAAGTCAACAAGATTCATCAATGGTGAATATGCAGGTATCTTTGAATGGGATTCATCACCAGCAAAGTATATCTCAGCACTTGGTGATAATGGAAGCAACCTTGTAGTAGGAAATGTATTCCCAGAGCTTAAGTCATATTCAAAGGTTTCACTTATGTTCTCTATCAGTGCTAAGACAGAGCATCCAATGGAAGCAGCTATGCTTCTCAACTACCTCTTAAATGAAGAACAGGGTATTAAGCTTATGGCAAATGAGCGTGGTATTCCTGAGTCAGCAGCAGCTTATAAAGTTCTTTCAGATGCTGATTCTATTGATCCTGTCGCTGCTGAAGCACACTCAGCTGTAATGGATTCTAATCCATTATATTGGAATCCAATCTTTGATGATTCAACACTTAAGGGAGATACAGGAGCATATACAACAGTATTTGAGCAGTTCTCATATGGTATGGACGCAGCTGGTTCAGAGTATACAATCGATAAAGCAGCAGAAGATCTTTACAATGCTTATATAGCTGTAGCACCTGCTAAATAATATAAACTGTCAAAATATTATAGAATAACCTAAAAACATAGCCTGCTACAGGAGAAGACCAAATCTTTTATAGCAGGCTATATAAGACAGTAGGAGCAAAAGAGAGATATGAGTAAGTTTAAAAAATTTAGAAAAAAGAATATAGGATTTTTGTTTATCATACCATGGCTGATAGGATTTCTTGTATTCAAAGCCTATCCGTTTCTGTCTTCACTTTATTACAGCTTTACGGATTATAACCTTTTCAAAGGAAAAACAGCTGGATTTACTATTCAGAACTATATAGATGTATTTACGATTCCCGTTGAAAAAAGAGCACTTATAACAACTTTCAAATATGCCTTTATGACAGTACCTCTTAAGCTGGTATTTGCTTTGTTTATTGCATATATTTTGAACTATAAATTGAAGGGTGTAAATCTGTATAGAACAGCTTACTATATCCCATCAATTCTTGGAGGATCTGTTGCTATAGCAGTTCTCTGGAAGGCTCTTTTCAGTGATAATGGTCTTATACGTACAGGATTTGGAGCTATCGGAATAGATGCGCCACACTTTATGTCAGATCCTAAATGGGCACTGTTCATGATTTCTATTCTTCGTGTATGGCAGTTTGGTTCGGCCATGGTTGTTTTCCTGGCGGCGTTAAAGGGAGTACCTACGGAACTGTATGAAGCTGCTTCAATAGATGGAGCCAGCAAAGCAAAACAATTTTTCTCAATAACGGTTCCACTTATTACACCAGTTATTTTCTACAACCTGGTTACACAGCTGGTTCAGGCATTCCAGGAATTCAATGGACCATACATTATTACAAAGGGTGGTCCTCTTGGATCAACAACACTTATGTCACTTCTCATCTACAACAACGCATTTACAGCTTATGACATGGGAAAGGCAAGTGCACAGGCCTGGGTTCTGTTTGTCATCCTTATGATATTCACTTGCATAGCATTTTGGAGTCAGAAACACTGGGTTTACTATTCTGATGATGAAGGAGGTAAATAAGATATGCCAATCGTTAGTATTAATGGGCAGGATGTTAATTCTGAGAATCAGCAAAATGGATCTGAGAAAAATGACAGTAATATTTATGTCAAAAAACCTGTATCTCCGTCACTTACATCTAAAGACGACTTCATCAGAAGGGGACCTCAATCAGATGAACTTAGAGTTGCTAACAAGCATCTTGAAACAAAAAGAAAGACAAGTACATTTCTTAGATATTTAGTACTTACAGTAGTTGGAATCATAATGATTTATCCGCTTCTCTGGATGATAGGTGCAACCTTTAAAGAGAATAGTGAGATATTTTCAACTATGAATCCTATTCCACTTAAGGCAACTTTTGATGGTTATAAAAATGCAGTAAAAAGTTATGGTGGAAATATAAATATTTGGAAAGCTATGCTGAATACTTATTCGTATGTAATTCCTGAAGTTATTCTGACAATAATATCTTCAGTAATAACAGCATATGGTTTTGCAAGATTTAAGTTTGTTGGTCACAATGTACTTTTTGCACTCATGATGGCAATGCTTTTCCTTCCACAGGTTGTACTTAATGTACCTCAGTACATGCTTTTCAATAAATTTGGATGGGTTGGATCAAACCTTTACCTTCCACTTATAGTACCAACAGCATTTGCAACAGAAACATATTTTATATTTATGCTTATTCAGTTCCTTAGGGGAGTTCCAAAGGAAATGGAAGAAGCTGCCAAGATAGACGGCTGCAATACCGTTCAGACTCTGATCAAGATTATTATTCCGATGATCATGCCAGCTATTGTATCATGTGCACTTTTCAAGTTCATGTGGACTTCTAACGATTTCATCGGACCACTTCTATATGTAAATACGCCTGCAAAATATCCCGCTACTATATTTGTAAAGCTTTCAATGGATAGTGATTCAGGCTTTGATTGGAACAGAGTACTTGCCACTTCGCTTATTTCAATCCTTCCGAATATCATAGTTTTCTTCCTTGCACAGGATCAATTCGTAGAAGGTGTATCTGCTGGTGGTGTTAAAGGTTAATAAAAATAAGGAGTTAAGTTATGTTGAAGGGTCTTTTTAGTCCGGATAATCCGGTAATAAGGTTTTTTATATGGCTTGGTCACGTATGGTGGCTGAATATACTATGGCTTATATGCAGCATTCCTGTTGTAACGATAGGCGCTTCAACAACTGCACTTATCTATAGCTGTATGAAGCTCAGGAAAGATGAAGGCTATCCGACGACGAATTTCTTTAAATCTTTTAAAGAAAATCTACGTCAGTCTACAGCAATATGGCTTATTTATCTCGTTGTTGGAGCTTTACTTGCTCTGGGAATTGTATTTTATAACAATTCATCCATGCCTGGAGCGAAGCTTCTTTGGGCAGTGGATATAGCTTTTTCAATCATTTATAGTATCTCACTTATGTATGTATTTGCTATTCAATCTAAATTTGTAAATAAAGTAAAGGATACTATAAAGTTTTCATTTTTTATGGGATTTGCCAATCTGAAATATACAATTCTTATGGCACTTATTATTGCTGGAGTTGTAGTTGCTAATGTATTTACAATCTTTGCTGTAAATTTCATCACAATTAATATAGGTATGGCAATTGTGATTTACATAATCTCATATCATTATCAGAAAATATTTGAAAAATATGCTCCGGAAGAGACTACTGAATCATACCTGGATAGTCTTGAAATGTCTGAGGCAGTATAGGGAGGAATAAAGTGCAGATAGGACTTAGATTACATGATGCAAGAAAAAGACCTTTGGGAGAAATGTTAAAAGATGTAAAAAATCAAGGGTTTAGCTGTGTTCATTTGGCATTATCAAAAATAGAAGGACTTACTGCTGATACTCATGCACTTACACCTGGGTATGCTTTATACCTAAAACATGAATTTGAAAAATCAGGGCTGGATATAGCGGTCCTTGGAAATTATCTGAATCTAGCACATCCAGATAAGAATAAGCTTAAAGAGATTCAAAATAGATATATGGCTCATCTTAGATTTGCATCACTCCTTGGATGTAGTGTTGTAGGTACAGAAACAGGTGCGCCTAATGAAACATATAGTTACGATAAAGAAACATGTCATAGTGAAGAGGCGTTGGAAGTATTTATTGAAAATCTAAAACCAGTCATTGAATATGCAGAAAAAATGGGCGTTATTCTTGCTATAGAACCGGTATATAAGCATATAGTTTATAGCCCTGAGAGAGCAAGAAAAGTTCTAGACAGAATTGCTTCACCTAATCTTCAGATCATATTTGATCCTGTGAATCTTCTTCATCCTGATAATCTTGATAGAAGAGATGATATCATTGAGAGTGCTATAGATCTTTTGGGGAAAGATATAGCAATCATACATTTGAAGGATTATATATTAGACGGTGGAGAGATGAGATGTCTTGGATGTGGCTTGGGACAGATGAATTATAAAAAGATAATCAGCTTTGCAGAAGAAAAGAAACCATATATTCAGGCAACTCTTGAAAATACTACGCCTGATAATGCCACAGAATGCAGAGAGTATATCGAGAATATAATCAGGGAGACAGAAAATGATTAACGAAGTGGCAAAAGAAAAGATACAAAACTATATTGAATATCTCCTGGAGAATTCGACAGCTGAAAAGCCTATGTGGAATATGGAGAAGGTTCTTTCGGGAGAACCTAACAAATGGAATTATATTGATGGATGTATGATTACAGCTGTTCTTTCTCTATATGAGATTACAGGAAAAGAGAAGTATTTTACGTTCGCAAGAGATTTTGTCGACTATTTTGTCAATGATGATGGAACAATTAACACTTATAGTGTTGAAGAATACAATTTGGATAATGTTAATGCTGGAAGAAATCTATTCTATTTATATGAGAAGACTGGGGATGAAAAGTATTTTAAAGCAATAGAACTTATCCGTTCACAGCTTGAGAATATGCCTAGGACGAAAGAAGGAAACTTTTGGCATAAGAAGATATATCCTTATCAGGTATGGCTTGATGGACTTTATATGGCTCAACCATTTTATATGCTTTATGAGACTAGGTTCAACAAACTTGCTAATTGTCAGGATATAATCAATCAGTTTGAAAATGTTGAAAAACATATGAAGGATCCTGTTACAGGTCTTTATTATCATGGATATGATGAAAGTCGTGAGATGTATTGGGCTGATAAAGAAACAGGCTGCAGTCAGAATTTTTGGGGCAGAGCTATAGGATGGTTTGTAGTTGCGCTTGTGGAAACTGCAAATGCTACGGATGAGACACTATATTATGAATACAGATATCTGATATCGCTCCTTAAAGGACTGGTTGATTCGCTCATTCCATATCAGGATAAAAGTGGAATGTTCTGGCAGGTAATTGATAAGCCTAATGTAAATGGAAATTATCTTGAAACATCTAGTACTGCACTGATTGCATATGGAATATTGAAAGCTGTAAGGCTTGGTTATTTACCTAAAAAATATCAGGATATAGCAGTAAAAGCAGTAAATGGCATAATGGAAAAGTATCTGATGATAGATTCTGATGGAACGTTAAATCTTGGAGGCATATGCTTGGTAGCGGGGCTGGGAGGAAATTCTCAGCGGGATGGATCGCTTGACTATTATTTTAGCGAGCCTGTTGTTAAAAATGAAGCAAAAGGTGTTGCTCCTTTTCTCTTAGCCTATACAGAAATATTAAGAATAGAATCAGAAACGGTGGCATAGCTTATGGAATTTAAAGCAATTGGAATTTTTAATAGAAGTATCACCATAGAATTGCAAAATGAGAATCCGTATAATGCTGGATTCTATTACAATATTTATGTGAATGGAACTCTGAAAAAAACCACTGATTTGAATGTTGTTTCTATAGATGGATTGGAGCCGGATACAAAATATCTGATCAGTGTTGAAAAGGATTCCAAAAGAGTGACTTATTCGATTAAGACTAAGCCTGAAACATATCTGGTTGATGTTCAGAGCTTTGGTGCCAAGGGAGATGGAGTGCATAGTGATACTGCAGCTATACAAGCAGCAATCAGTGCTTGTCCAGAAGGTGGAACTGTACATCTGAAAAAGGGGATATATTTATCTGGTCCTGTATTTTTGAAAAGCAGGATTACACTTTGGATAGATAGTGGGGCAGTAATCTTGGGAGATACTGACCGTAATACTTATCCAATACTTCCAGGAATGATAAGAACCGATTATGACGATGATGAAAAAAGCCTTGGAACATGGGAAGGAAATCCACTTGACAGCTATGCATCACTAATTACAGGCATTGATGTTGAGGATGTTGATATTATCGGTCAGGGTGTGATAGATGGTAATGCTGTAAATGCTGACTGGTGGGTTGATTTTCGTGTTAAAAGAGGTGCCTGGAGACCTAAGACTGTATTTTTAAATAATTGTAAAAATATAAGAATACAGAATATAAGGATACAGAATTCACCTTCATGGACAATACATCCATATTATTGTAGCAATATCAGATTCTATGATTTGGATGTTTATAATCCTGACAATTCTCCGAATACTGATGGATTTGATCCGGAATGTTGCACAGATGTACAAATAATAGGAACACGTATCTCGGTTGGGGATGACTGTATAGCTTTAAAAAGTGGAAAGCTTTATATGGGGACATTTCATTATAAGAGAACTGATCAAGTTACGATTAGGAATTGCAGACTTGAAAGAGGACATGGTGCAGTGACTATCGGAAGCGAGGTTGCAAGTGGTGTTTCTGGAATCACAGTAGAAAAATGCCTGTTTTGTGGCACAGATAGAGGCCTTAGAATAAAATCTCGTCGTGGCAGAGGCGAAAACAGCTATGTGAATGATCTCTGCTTCGGAAAAATCCAGATGATAGATGTTCAGATGCCTTTTACTGTCAATATGTTTTATTTCTGTGATCCTGATGGTCATACTGATTATGTTCAGGATCAGAATCCCAGACCTATAGATAATAAGACTCCACGTATTGGAAATATCAAAATACATGATATTACTTGCACTGGAGTAAATGCTGTTTTTGCTTGTATTTATGCTCTTCCAGAGATGCCGATAGAAGGAATATATTTCGAGAATGTAAAGGTCAGATTTAAAGATGAGTCAGAAAGGACAGACGTATGCCCTCTTATGATGGATAATTTTATGACAATGAATGGAAAAAGTATGTATTTCCATAATGTTAGAAAGATAACTATGGAAAATATAATCATAGAAGGTAGTTCGGACACAGAACCAGAACTTATCAATGTTGAGGAAAAAACTATTGAAGGCCTTTGTTATGTATAAGTAATTTAAAATAGTTAATTTACTTTTTTGCTAATTTGGAGAGTGAATAAAATGTGTAAGTTTGATCTTATTACTTTGGGGGAAATCATGCTCAGACTTTCTCCTCCAGGATACGAACGTATATCCAGAGGAGAAGAGTTTGAGAAAAGAGCAGGAGGTTCTGAACTGAATGTTGCTGCTGGAACTGCTCTTTTAGGACTTAGAACTGGTGTGATATCCAAGCTCCCAATGAATGATCTTGGAACGTTTATTAAGAATCGTATCAGATTTGAAGGTGTATCTGATGATTACCTGATCTATGATACTGATAATGATGCAAGACTTGGAATATACTATTATGAGTCTGGCGCTGCACCAAGAAAGCCTTCAATTATATATGACAGACAGCATTCTTCTTTTACAAAGATAAGTCTTGAAGAGATACCAGAAGATATCTATTCGTCAACAAGGATGTTCCATACCAGTGGGATTACTACAGCTCTTTGTGACAATTCCAGAGAAACAGCTATACAGCTTATTAAAAATTTTAAAAATGCTGGTGCCATGATATCTTTTGATGTGAATTACAGAGCTAATCTTTGGAGTGAGGAAGAGGCAAGGAAAGTAATAGAATCTTTACTTGAGTATATAGATGTCTTGTTTATTTCAGAAGAAACGAGCAGGAGAATGATGCAGAGAGAAGGAAGCCTCGAAGACATCATCAAAGGATATGCAAAAGATTATTCTGTAAAGATTGTATGTACAACTCGTAGAACAGTGAAGAGCCCTAAAAAGCATGATTTTACATCAATTATATATAGTGCAGACAGAGACGAATTCTTTACTGAAAAGCCATATACTGATATTGATGTTATCGACAGAATAGGCTCAGGAGATGCATATGTTTCTGGTGTTTTATATGGGTTGTTAAAAACTGGAGATCCGGCAATGGCTCTTTCGTATGGAAATGCAACTTCAAGTGTGAAGAATACAATTCCTGGTGATCTGCCAGCCAGTGATCTGAGGGAAATAGAGATTATTATAAGAAATCATAATATTTCAGGATTTGAGAGTGAACTTAATAGATAAAACAGATTTTTGTGGTTTATACAGGAGGTTTAAAATGGAACTGAATCTAAGAAGTAAAGATGAATGTACTTTTGATGCGGTGAGTCTTGGAGAGGTTATGCTCCGACTTGATCCGGGTGAAGGCAGAATCAAGACTGCCAGAAGCTTTAAGGCCTGGGAAGGCGGCGGAGAGTACAATGTTATAAGAGGACTCAGACGCTGCTTTGGTATGAAGACTGCAGTACTTACTGCATTTGCTGATAACGAAGTTGGAAAGCTCATGGAGGACTTCATACTTCAGGGTGGAGTCGATACATCGCTTATAAAGTGGATGAAGACGGACGGTATCGGACGTGTTTGTAGAAATGGAATCAACTTTACTGAGAGAGGTTTTGGTATAAGAGGAGCACTTGGATGCTCTGACAGAGCAAATACAGCTATTTCCAAGGCTACAGCAGAGGACTTTGATTTTGATTATATATTTGGT
>JAILEL010000049.1 GCA_024687845.1 Eubacterium sp. | reverse complement strand
AGCAGATATTAGTAGTTTCTTTCACTAATAAAGCTGTAAACGAGTTAAAGGAACGAATTCAGAAAGACCTGGGAATAGAATGTCCTATAGCAACTTTCCACTCTACCGGAAATGCAATTATTCACAAAAATTCACCCGAAGAAAAACTGAACATAGTTGATCAATCAAAATTATATTTTGTTATAAGAGATTATTTCCGCAATTCTATTATGAGAAATGAGAGCGCGGTCAATAATCTTATTATGTTTTTTGCATCATACTTTGATGCACCTTATGAAGGATCCGATCTGAACGGATTCTTTAATAATATAGCAAAAGCTAATTTTTCCACAATGAGGAGTGATCTTGAAGATTTCAAGAGAGAAGTAATCGATACAAGAACAAAGAAATCCGTTACTATACAAAATGAAGTGCTCCGTTCATATCAAGAGGTCGAGATAGCAAATTTCCTTTATCTTAACAATATCGACTATGAATATGAGCCCATATATAAGTATGATATAGAGTATTCGAGAAAGCCTTATACCCCTGACTTTATTATAAGCCAGGGCGAAAAGAGTGCTTATCTTGAGCATTTTGGTATTTCCGAATCAGGAAAAAATGATAGATTTTCCGATGATGAAGTAGAAAGATACAAAAAAGCCGTAAATGATAAAGTAAAGCTTCACAGAGAACATGGAACTACGCTTATATACACGTTTTCTTCATATAATGATGGGCGATCTTTACTAGACCATCTTAAGGAAAAGATTGAAGAGAAAGGCTTTGAATTAAAACCGCGTTCCAACAAGGAAGTAATGGAAATGCTTGTTGCAGGGGAGGAAAACAGATATATTAGAAAACTTATAAGTCTGATATGCAGATTTATATCAAACTTCAAAGTAAATGCTTACAAAGCTGATGACTTCAATAGGATGTATCATTCAACGCAGAATGTAAGAAGCCGTTTGTTTCTTAGTATTTGCAATGACTGTTATTTAGAGTATGAACGCTGGCTTAAGGAAAATAAGGCTGTTGACTTTGAAGACATGATAAATGAATCTGCGCGTCTTCTTCGTGAAGTGAAGGAAATGAAGCAGAAGCTAGATTTTAAATATATTATAGTCGATGAGTATCAGGATATTTCCAGACAGAGATTTGACCTTACAAAGATTCTTTCGGAAGTAACAGATGCAAAGATTATCGCTGTGGGAGATGACTGGCAGTCTATTTATGCTTTCAGTGGATCTGATATCACTCTTTTCACAAAGTTTGAGGAAAAGATGGGATACGCTAAGATGCTGAAGATTGTGAGAACTTATAGAAACTCTCAGGAAGTAATAGATATAGCAGGAAACTTTATTCAGCAAAATAAGGAACAGATAAGCAAGCAGCTTATTTCTAATAAGCATATCAAAGATCCGGTTTTAATATACACATATGATGGGTCAAAAAAAGCAAAGGATGGAAATAGAAAGAGCGGCGGAAACTATGAAATGGCTCATGCCATAGAGCAAGTACTGGATGATTTGATTTTATATAAAAAAGAAGAAGGCAAGGAATGCGGACCAATTTTGCTTCTTGGAAGATATGGATTTGATGGCGATGTTTTGGAAAGAACTGGTTTGTTTGAGTACGTTACTCGGGGTTCTAGGATCAAGAGTATAAAATATCCAAATCTCGATATCACTTTTATGACCGCACACTCATCGAAAGGATTAGGATATGATGATGTTATAGTTATAAACGGAAAAAATGAAACATATGGATTTCCTTCTAAGGTTGAAGATGATCCTGTATTATCTTTTGTTATAAAAGGTGATCGTTCGATTGATTATGCCGAGGAAAGAAGGTTATTTTATGTTGCTATGACTCGTACGAAAAATAGAGTTTTCTTTATCGCTCCGGAAGCAAATCCGTCTGAGTTCTTGATAGAATTAAAGCAGCAATACAAAAATGTAAAATTACTGGGAGACTGGAATGAGGATGAGCCGGTAAGTATAGCAAAGAAGCCCTGTCCAATTTGTGGATACCCGATGCAGTACAAGTATAAAAAGTCTTACGGGCTTAGGTTATATATATGTGCAAATGAACCGGAATTATGCGGATTTATGACGAACAACTATCAAGCTGGTAAACTTTCTATACAAAAATGTGATAAGTGCCGGGATGGATATTTGATCGTAAAACAGGGAAGGGATAAAGACTTTTTCCTTGGATGTACAAATTATAAACAGAATGGTACTGGTTGTAGTAGGATGGTAAGCAAGATGGCATATTAT
>JAILEL010000247.1 GCA_024687845.1 Eubacterium sp. | reverse complement strand
AGAAAGCCAACCAAAAAATAATTCTTCAAAAAACTAACACGTTATTAGCAGATGTTCACTTGCAACATCATTATATACTTCACACTTTCGGTCTGATACGTCATAAATATGAACCACACCTTCCAGCACATCTGAATAATTTAACTCATTCATACAATCACTCCTTTATGGCGGTCATTATACCATAAAAAAGCTCCGGAGAACCGTTTTTCCACATAGATCTTTTAGCTTCCCCGATGCCCGTTCCAAATGATTCTATGATGCGGCATGAGAATAGAGTCACCCAAAGGCTATTCTTTTCTGATAGGATGCCGAATCACAGTCCTTAGTTTCTCAGGGGCAACTTTTCTGGCATCACTCAGATATATCTCATGATGAAGTCTTTTATCAGAAATATCAAGAACATACCCCTCTTTTTCTATAAATGCATGCATTGTCTCTACTGTTGCAGGCTCATCATCATAAGAACCGATATGCATACATTGGACACATAAGCCCTCTTCAACAGTCAGAAACTGGACTTTAGAGAAATCCTGCTTCTTCTTTTTGGTTGCTTCACTCACAGCCCATCTGAAATCATCTTCGGTCACAAAGTCAGGAAGGCGTATCACTGAAATCCAATGAAAAGCTTCCTTGCGTGCATAGTCAATACCGTCCTTGCCTTCCTGCCACCAAAAGCCTTCCAATAGCGGAACCATTAAGCAAGTTTATCTAAAAATCGTGCATATTTCTCCGGTTGCCTTGAAATAAATCCGCAATGGCCAAGTTTTCCCGGACTGCTATACCTTGCATACGGATAATGCTTCTTAACCTTTTTATATGATTTAAATGCAGGTTCATTCTTTGACCATATGAAAAGATATTTCTTCTGTTCTTCTTCCGGCACTTCGGGGTAATCAAATGTGTAACAGGCATCACTCTCATTGTTGATTGATTCATCGGACATATATGGTGCTGCATCAGCAAGTCCTTTAATGAACCATTTATATGGAGAAATATCCCCATGTATCATCCACTGTACCATTCGGTTCTTTGAAAACCGCTCTATTATTTCTTCTAAAGACCCGTACTTAGCCTGATGCACCATACTTCTGAATTTAAACCGCATAACCAAACGAAACCATTTAGGAAAATGAAAAAACGGACCTCCATCAAACAGATATTTATCCACCTGAATATCGGTTTTAACTAACAGTGATGCCAAAGTAAGGGCAACCTCCGCACCCATGGATGCGCCTTGAATCAGCGCAATATGCTGTATATTCTCTTTCCTCAGGTATTCGATAGTTTTCTTTGCCTGCTCTAATCTTGTTGTGAATATTCCCCCACCTTCGTGGTGTCCGTCATATGTAGGGAGAATGACAAAGTATTTATCAGATATCATTTCTGCTATATGACTCAATCCCGCTCCGGTAGAAAAAGAACCATTCAACATAATAATTACCGGATTCTTCCTGTCACCTATGGTTTCAAAAATCATTGTTTTCCTCCATTCTCGTCAGTTCTTCATCTATAATATGCATCAAGCCTAATATATTATCACGGCTTTTATCATCTATTTTCTCGAACAATGCACTCAACCTGTTACTCATTACACTGTGTAGTTTTTTATGTTCCTCATATGCAACTAAACCTTTCTCTGTAAGGGAGATATAAACCTCATTTATTCCACTTCCTTCAGACTTATCAATCAGTCCCTTTTCATAAAGCTTTGAAACGGTCTGCGAGATGCCTCCTTTAGTAATTCCAAGATTCATAGATAGCTTAGTAGTAGTAATATCATTATTTTCTCCGATTGCATCTATAACATGAATTTCTGATGGATAAAGTAATACATCCACTCCATAGTAGTGAGCCTTCTTATTGAGGCTGTTATATTTGTTTATCAATCGCATTCCTATTTGAAGAATCTCATTTTCCATACAATACTCCTGTTGTTTAGTTGCTAAACAACATTATAATTCAATCACAGTCAAATTACAATATTTATTTAAAACTCATTAATGTCAGTTTCAGTGTTCTCAAAAAATCTGTACCAGTCGAAAATCCTTTCCCTTATATACTCTTACCGGGTTGCCCCTCTCCAGCCTGGTATGTTCCCGCCAGGCTGAGTTTTTCTGATCAGCTTTCGTTTCATAATTCATCTGAATAAGAATCGTTTTTAATTTGTTCATTGCATCAGATCTGTTCATCTGCTGTGTACGCTGGGCAGTTGATGTTACTACTATTTCTGTCGGAACATGAACAAGCCTTACCCCGGTTTCTACTTTATTTACATTCTGTCCGCCTTTACCGCCCGAATGAAATCTTTCAAGCCTTATATCTTCATCATTTATATCCAGATCAATTTCTTTTACTTCAGGTATAATGCTTACATCCACAAACCAGTTTTTTCTTTTATGATGTGGTCTGAATGGGCTTTCACAAACCCACTGCACGGATCCTTCAAGTTTTGATAAATCCTGAATTGAACTAAACATTATAGATTTATAACATCCATTTTCTTTTGATGGATGCTCATATACTTTTTCTATATCCGGAAATTCTTCCTGCAGTGAGGCAAATAAAAGCCCCACTGCATATTCACATTCCACCGGCCCCTGACCGGAACTTATTTGTAATAACATAGTCATTTCTCCATTCATTAATTAGTACCGCCGGCCTTATAGTTGTAAACCGGCTTGATTATTTTATCAATCTTTACTGTTTCTCCTATAACATCTGCAATATCGTCTATACTTCTATAAGCAAATGGACTCTCATCAAGCGTTTCCTTATTGATACAAATTGAGTAAATACCCTTCATTGCTTTTTTAAAATCAGACACTGTATGATGTTCAGCCACCTCAGAACGTTTAGATATTCTTCCTGCTCCATGTGGTGCTGAATAGTTCCAGTCCGGGTTTCCAAGACCGGTTCCAAGTATTATTCCATCTCTCATATTTATTGGAATGATAACCTTTTCTCCTTCCTTAGCACTAATAGCACCTTTTCTTAGAATCGGCTTTTTATCAGCTTCCATATCTCTCACTGAATCTGCTCCTGACTTAACATTTGAAAAATCTACATAATTATGAATACAAGTAAAGCTGTCTTCCACCTTCCACTTCATTCCTTTTACTATAGACTCAATGATAGCCTCTCTATTAAGGCGAGCAAATTTCTGAATTATCTCGATATCATGAAGATAATCCTCCATAAGCTCTCCGGTAAGACATGTCATCTCATACGAAGCATATCCCTGCTTCTTCATCTGCATTTCCTTCTGACCGGTCCTCAGATAGTAATCCGCAACCTCCATTCCCAGATGTCTGCTTCCCGAATGAACAACGAGGTATATATTTCCATCTTCATCCTTATCCACTTCTATGAAATGATTTCCTCCTCCAAGAGTTCCGATACTCCTATTTGCTTTAGAAGCATTAATGCTCTTAGCGCAACTAAGCTCTGACAGATTAATCCTATCTGCATATTTATGCTCTTCTTTTCTGATTCTCGGTCCAACAGGAACATTATCCCTTATAACACTGTCAAGCTGCTGGAACTGAATTCCTTTTGTTTTAACCTTGGCTATAGTCATACCACATCCAATATCTACACCTACAAGACTCGGAAGAATCGAATCACCAACTGTCATAGTGAGTCCTATAGTTCCGACTTTGCCGGGATGAACATCCGGCATAACTCTTATATCACTTCCCTCAGCGCTCGGATGATTACAAATCATCTGAAGCTGCTTTCTTGCATAATCTTCAAGAGCATAGAGCTCATTCTCTACTGTATAAACGATAGCATTTGTATATTTGCCATATATTGTAATCATATATAATTTCCCTCTTTCTATCTCATTTTTGCATAAGAAAAACACCTCTGGTGCAGCTTTTACAGCTACACCAAAAGAGGTGCTAGTTATCCTGATATATTTAATTAAAGGTAATACTCTATGCTAAAAAACAGCTAATAGTAACCTACTACCTCACAGACCCATCAAGGACAACTATGCCTTTAATGTTACATATTGAATTGTTAATACTAATACTTCGCATATTGTCCTCCTTTTCGTCCTTGGGTTAATAGTTACCGAGACAACGTCTCTTGGGGATTCGTGCTATCCTCACTGATTCGTAGTATAAACACATTGGTTTCTTTTTGTCAAACAGATTATTATTTTTTTAGTTTTATTATTTTTCTGCTTTACTCAGAATGTAGGTATCTATCCTCCGGATACATTTGAAGAAGACCATCTATACATCCAGCGACTGACATTCAATCGTTTTCATCATCTCACAGAATCCGTTACGCTCGTAAAAACGCATACCATCCACATTTCCGGGGAAAACCTGTGTCCGGATAAAATCCGCGCCCTTTTCCTTTCCGTAATCCTTTGCCGCACGCATAAGCGCAGTACCTATCCCTTTATCCCGCATATTTTCCTGCACACACAGATCCTGCAGATAAACAACGGTTTGCGGTTTTAAGCAGGAAACCTTCTTCTGTGGGATGATCATGCAATGTACAAAGCCAATCGCCACACCGTCAGTATCCGCAACCAGAATATCCTGCGTATCGCTGTCAAAAATACCTTGAAAGAATTCTTCTGTTCTATCACCAATCACAAAGTGTTCCGGCTGATAACGCACTCCGTCTTCTTCCAACAGGCGGTACAAAATGCGGAGCGCCGGAATATCATTTTTATCCGCTTTTCTTATCAAAAATGCTGTATTCATTTTTTCATAAATCTGCTGTATCACTGCCGACTTATACTCAATATACTTATCTATATCATCAGGATAAAGCTTTGCCCCTTCTTCCTTAATTCTGCTGTACTCTCGCAGCGCTTCGGGATGTGAGCGCAGATAATCCCTAAACACGATATGCCTTTTAAGCTCGGCGCAGTCCTGTGTACAGACATACAGATGATGCTTTCTCAAATGTTCTTTCCCATCATATTTGAAGGCTTCCCGTCCCGGAATACCCAGATCTCCTTCATGACAGTATCCTATCTCAGCAAGTGCGCTTACCACCTCATCCAACACCTGTCTGTCCCTTATAACAACATCGATATCAATTATCGGTTTTGCGGACAGTCCACGCACGGAAGTACTTCCCACGTGTTCAATCCTCAGCGCCAATTCACCAAGCACTTCCTTTATTTCATCACGTATCTTTATAAAATCCTCCGCCCATGCCTCATCATAAGGCATGACCACGACTCTTTTTGTTCTCATATATTTCTTCTCCCTCGCCTTATCCCATATTTCCTTCAAAACATCTTTCCATTCTTAAAAGTTTTAGTTAAACTCCAAACACATTTCTTCCATACCAAATTCCCTTAATCCGGTAGCAACAAACCCGACAGATTCATACAATCCTTTGGCTACATCATTTCCCAAAATCACCCTCAGCCACCTAAGCATTTGTCTTTTCCAGAAGAACTCAGGTTACTTACTGCTATTCCGGAAAGCACAAGAATAATACCGATAAGTACACTCACCGTCATCTTCTCTTGAAACCACACGATACCAATGAGCGACGCCATTACCGGCTCAATGGATGCAATAATCGATGCCTGTCCATTTTCGACAGACTTAAGACCAATCGTATAAGTGAGATATGGGATGATGGTTGACACAAGTGCAAACACGAGCACCAGTACAACACTCTTCCACGAATCGCTTACTACTGTTACAATCTCAACCGGTCTTGCCATAAAGCAAGTTGCAACAGTAGCAAACAGGAATGTATAAAAACTGATTGTGTAGGATTCATATCCCCGTTCCAGAGCATATCTTCCAAAAATAGAATAAAGTGCGTAGCCGAGCCCCGCTCCAAGTCCTATAAAGAAAATCCTAAGTGTCATCCTTTCAGAACTGTTAAATACACCTGTCACGAACATGAGTCCCACAAACAAAAGAACAAGAGCGAGTAGCTTTACCTTCGTCAGATTCTCTTTAAAGAGAAACGCCGATAGAATCATTACAAAAGCAGGCGCTGTATAAAGAAGTATCGCCGCGATTGAAAGCGGTGCTATTGTAATCTCTTTGAAATAACACATATTAAAGAAAACAATACTTAGTAAACCTGTTCCCAGAAAACACCACAGGTCTTGTAGTTTTATTTTAAAAAGCTTCCTATCCCTTACAAGAAGTAATATTGCCATAAATATAGTTGTAAGCGAAGCACGTATAAAAACAATATCCCAGGAGGTCAGTCCCTTCTCACTAAGTGGTCTCACAAAGAGTCCCATACACCCCCACAGGATACCCGCAAGAAGAATCAAAAACCCCGCAACTATTCTTTTACTCTTAATCATAATTTTCCTAAATGAATATACCATCTTAATACTTGTTATGCACTTTTTCAGCAAAGCACATTATATCTTTAACTTCAACTACTGTTCCGTCATCCAGAATAGCCTTTCCGGACATCCTTCCAAAAACCTGATGCTGATCCGACACGATTACCTTGTAGTCAAGACACGCCGCCCTGTCCAGAACCGGAACAAAGTCCATTTATGTCCGCATTACCCGAACCCCAGAGCCAGGTGTTATCATAGGTCCAGACACCACGTCCCCAGTCAAGAGTACCGAAGTCCGTTACCTTATTAAACTCGTACATCTTCCCATCAAACTTCATGTAGCCGCTGGCACGCATAGTATTAATTTTCTGATTATAGTAAAACGCATGCTTCTTATCCCATGGCGTAGCTATGACCATGGACTCACCCTCCGGCTGTTCGAGAATGATATCGCACTCGAAAGGCTTTCCCTCATAAAAATTCTCAAACTTACATCTGATGCGACGCTTATTCCTACCCACATCGAATTTCATCTTAAGACGGCTGTCCATATATTTAGTCGGTCCGACACTTGAATCCTCCGGCAGATGAATACGTCCCATAGGAAATGCATTGAGCACCGTCTCAGTATGCTCCCACGGCACATCACCGAAAGTAAGGAGCGACACCGACTGCAGACCAATGTAGCCATCATCAGAAATAGTAAACGCACCTGCAAATTTATCACTAAGAACAAGATAATAATCCCACTCCTTGATACGCCACTTCGGAGCCTTAATCATGCTCCGGTCATACCTTTGAACGAGCCTTCTGGACCAGCCAGGCTCCCTAAGTTCTCCATCATCATTTAAGAGGAGCTGATCCTCCGTAACCTCATGATTTCTTGCCATATTTCCACCCCTTTCATTGTAATCAATATAGCTTCCCCTTCACCTCCCTGAATAACAGTACTCAGAGCATTAGCATCTATCAATCTTAAAAAGTACATTTGATAACTTTGCGTCAGAATGTATTATATATGGACGTCCCTCGGTAAAAGTTCCAAACCTATCAATTAATGATTCAATTAGTTTTTCAGCCTTTATATCCCGAAAAAAACATTGCGAATTGTCTGAAGTAATCAACTGTATGTACTTCTTATGATAAAATATCAGATCATGAAGATGTGGATAAACTGACTCTACTTTACCTTTAATGTTCTGAAATGCCTCATGTATCCTTGCAATACCCTTCTGTTTCCTGTTTATGATAGTTTGCCATAGTCTTCATCTGATACCACTTCCAGCCACTCATTGCTTGTTTCATCTCCAGCAACCTCGATTGCAAGATGTGAGAACCATGAATCCGGTGCTGCTCCATGCCAGTGTTTTACTTCAGCAGGGATATTTATTACTTTACCGGGAGTCATCTCTACAGGCTCCTTGCCCCATTCCTGATAATATCCTCTTCCACCGATACAGATTAGCATCTGTCCGCCTCCGCTCTTTGCATGATGGATATGCCAGTTATTGCGGCATCCCGGCTCGAAAGTCACATTAAATACAGGTACTTGTTCTGTAGAAACTAGAGCAAGGAAACTCTGTCCAACAAAGAATTCTCCGTAGGGGTTCGGCTCTCCGATAGGGAAGAAAATCGAATTCTGATATCTGTCCTTTTCTGTCAGTTCAGGCACTTCTTCGTTCCATACCTCTTTGGCCTGACGGAATACTGCCCATCCCTTAGGCCATCCTACATACATGGTGGCATGGGTTATGATTGCAGCTATCTCTTCCTTACTTACACCATGTGCCTTTGCATTCTGAAGATGATATGTCAGGGAAGAATCTGTAATACCGGAAGCCATAAGTGAAACTACCGTAATAATGCATTTAGTCTTCACATCAATGGCTTCCTCATTCCACACTTCACCAAAGAGTATGTCGTCATTTAAATGTGCGAACATCGGTGCAAATTCACCAAGCTGTTCTCTTCCTGCTGTTTGTACAATTTTCTCTGCCATGTTATTTCTCTCCTCATATTATTTTTTGTGTGCCTGTAGTCCAGACATGTTTCTTTGATGCATCGGTTCTTTTATTCTGTGCCATAACGCCTGCAAGCGGGTGAGGCACATACGGTTCTTCAAGATAAATAAGTTCTTCAGCCGTCAGTTCCAAATCTACAGCGTTTGCTGCGCCTTCTATATGGTGAAGCTTGGTTGCTCCAACCACTGGAGATGTCACTTTTGTAAGAAGCCATGCCAGGGATACTTCTGTCATAGTTACACCATGCTTCTCTGCCAGCTCTGCAACACGGTCTATGATTACATTATCCTGCTCTTTAGTAGCATCATATTTAAACTTAGCATACGTATCCTCAGCAGCCCTCTTGGAATCTGCCTCGCCCGGCTTTCTGGAAAGCCTTCCACTTGCCAATGCGCTGTAAGGAGTAAGTGCGATACTCTCTTCCTCGCAGTACGGAACCATTTCACGTTCTTCTTCACGGAAGATTAGATTATAATGCCCCTGAATTGAAACAAACTTTGCAAAGCCTTCTGTTTCAGCCAGAGCATTAGCCTTTGCTATCTGCCATGCAAAACAGTTTGAAATGCCGATATACCTCGCCTTGCCTGCCTTGACTATTCGGTTTAAGCCATCCATGATATCATAGATATCCGTATTCCAATCCCACATGTGATAGATATACTGGTCCACATAGTCCATTCCAAGATTTTGAAGGCTTGTATTTATCATGTTTTCTATATGCTGCTGACCGGTAACTCCTTTTTCAATCTCTTCAGGTGTTCTCGGAAGGAATTTTGTTGCTACAACTACATCCTCACGCTTAGCAAAATCTCTAAGGGCACGTCCTACATATTGCTCACTTGTTCCGCTCTGATATGCGATTGCAGTGTCATAGAAATTTACACCCAGGTCAAGACCTCTTTTTATAATTTCCCTCGAATGCTCCTCGTCTATTGTCCAACTGTGCTGTCCTTTTTTTGCATCACCAAATCCCATACATCCCATGCAGATGCGGGAGACATTCAAATCTGAATTTCCAAGTTTTGTATATTTCACTGTTGCACCCCTTTCCTGTTTACAATACTTTATCAAGCTACTTCACATCACCCTTTACATTCTTATGGGGTTCTTCGTCGCTTCTTCCTACACCACTTCCTCCTGCAATAAGATTGACAATATCCCAATCAGCCTTTCTATCTTCATAATCTCTCACACTCCGTACATATCTTAACAAATCCAACACAACAACTGTATGTCATGTTTATCTTAATCTTTAATTTTTTCTCTGTAAATATAAAAATAGCGGTTTCCGAGTGTTATTCCTGCAACTTGTGCATCACAATATGCAACTTGCGCAGATTTTCGTACGCGCCTCTCTTTCTTCTGATAAAGTAGCCACATCAAACAAATAAAGGAGACAAAATCATGAAAAAGAACAGATTAAAAAAGGGAATTATTATAACAGCGAGCGCACTTCTTATACTTGCAGCCGGCGGTTCATTTGCCTTTGGAGGATTCAAATGTCACACCCGGTAATGTAAACGCTGCTGATGCAGTTATATGTGATAGTCCGGTTCCGGGAATGGAGCTTATTCTTAAAGAGATGTTCGGAGACGGTGATACAGAAAGCTTTATGGCTCAGTACCTTACCGGTACAAGCAAGTTTTATATGAACGTAGTAAACAAGATGAACTATGATGATGGTGATACTATAAAAGTTGTAGCAAATGATAATATACCTACACTTGTTATCTGTTCAGATAGAGACAAAGTATGTCTTCCTAATCAGGTTGAAATGGTTTATAATAACATAGTTTGTGATAATAAGCAGATTGTACACTTCGACAGTGCACACATTGAGGGCATCATCGACTACCCGGAAGAGTATATGGATAGCGTTGAAGAATTCCTAAATGGAAATAAAAATAATATTTAAGAAATCTACCATGTAGGTTGAACAGGAACAAAAATGAAGCTGAATCTTTATGAAGATAAAAATATAAAAGAAGAAAAGGTTGATATACATTTCGCAAATATGCGTCCGGTCATCAAGCAGCTTATAGATACGGTCAAATCTGAGCGCCCTACTCTAAGCGGTCGTCCGGCTGATGAAGATCTGGACGACGGTGAAGAGATAATACTTGATGCAAAGGAAATCTACTACCTTGATCATGTAGACCGAAAGCTCTTTGCATATACGAAGGATGGTGTATTCCGAATCATGAATACTCTTTCGAACTGTGAAGAAATGCTATGGAATTATGGTTTTGTCAGAGTATCAAAGTCCAATCTTATCAATATTTATAAGATTAAGCAGTTAAAACCAGATGCTAATATGAAGGTATATGCTTCCTTCGATAATGGTGACAGAATCTGTATCAACAGAAGCTACAACAAAAGCTTCAAGGAATATCTTCAGCGAATGAGGAGGATGGGATAATGAGCGACAAATCACTTAATACATATACATCAAATAAAAAGAATGAACGTATTATCAAAGTGAAGGAATATCTTCTGGAGCTTTGCTGTGTATATACATTTATATCTGTACTTGGAGCTATAGTAAATATCTTGGCAGGTACTGAGACTAATAACATAAATGTACTAGTTATGTTCGCAACCTGCGCTATCGCAACATTTGTCCTCTTCCTGCATAAATTATTCGATAACTTCAGCCCCCTTTTTATGATGGTGGCACAGTATCTTATCGCATCAGCCCTTATAGGAGGCATGCTTCTTCTAATCAGTATATTTGTTTCTCCTATAACCCCAAAAGGATGGTTTGAATTCTTCCGTTCATTCACGATACCTTACATCTTTCTGGCTGGTTTTTATTACTACAGAGTTTTTTCAGAGACAAAGAAGCAGGATGCGCTGATTAAAGAAATTCAGAGTCTTCAGGAATAGTATAGAAGTTTCTATTCAACTAGTATAGAGATTTCAATTCATTGTATATTCATTGCCAATGCATTTATTTAATTACAAAATTCAAGATAAAAATGCAAATATTAAGGGACCTTAATCGAAGAAAAGTCTGGAATATGCACAAAATAGTGAAAAAACGATTAAAAAGGCTCTTATTACGAGCAAATTATTCATTTTTCCAATGAAATCAGATACTTCTGCCTATATATATTAAAGTTATCAATATAATCTGAATCCTTGTCTACTTTTACCTTTTTCAAATATTCATGTGGATCATATATGTCGGAATCTGCTTCTATAACAGCTATCGCTATATTGGAACAATGGTCAGATATTCTTTCATAATTAGTGAGAATATCCGCTAATATAAAGCCCTTTTCTATGGTGCAGTATCCATTTTGAAGTCGCGCTATATGATTCTGACGAATAGATACTACCATACTGTCAATCACCTGCTCCAGGGGCTCTATTTTTGCAGCTAAAGAGGTATTCATATTTTTGTAGGACTCACTTGTAAGACTTATTATCTCACTTACTGCATCTCCAAGAATTTTAAGCTCTCTCTCTGCGGATTCCGACATGGTAATATTTTTTTCCGCGATTTCCGATGCAGACTTTGTTAGAGCAAGGGCATGATCACTTATTCTTTCAAGGTTACCGATTGAATAAAGTATTCTGGTCATGGTCCTGCTGTCATTAACAGACAGTTCCTTTCCGGAGAATCTGACAAGATATGAGCCTAATCGGTCTTCAAATACATCTATCTTATTTTCTAGCTCAGCTATATATTCATTTGTCTGACTATTATTAATAAAAAGATTAGCAACAGTCTTGTCTACGGATTCCTTAGCCATATCTGCCATTTCATTAGATAATTTGTCACATTCTACTATTGCGACAGATGGAGCCAGAAAGAGTCTTTCATCCAGGAAAGCTATCTGCTGTGCAGGTTCTGTTTTTATTGTCTTGGTGGCAATTTTGACAAGCAGGTTGCTGAAAGGCAGAAGCAGAATAGTTGTAGCAATATTAAATATACTATGGCACATAGCTATTTCCATAGGGCTTATCTTTTTATCCACAAACTCAAAGTCAAAAATAGTATGAAGCCCAAAATACAGGAGCATAAAAAACGTTGTTCCGATTAAATTAAAGGAAAGATGTATAACTGCCACCCTTTTTGCATTTCGATTAACTCCTATACTGGATAATATGGCAGTTGCGCAGGTTCCTATATTTTGTCCCATTATAATCGGAATAGCCATTCCATATGTAATATTTCCGGTTACGGACAGAGCCTGAAGCATACCAACAGAAGCCGCTGAACTCTGTATTATAGCAGTTACTACAGTTCCTGCTAACATGGCAAGTATAGGATTATTAAATGTAGCCATTACATTTGCAAAATCAGGAGACTGAGCCAGTGGTTCAACAGAATCACTCATCATAATCATACCATACATAAGTATCGCAAAACCTATAAAGCTGTTTCCAATATCTTTTCTTTTGGCTCTTTTAGAAATCATAAATAAGCCTATTCCTATAAATGCAAGAATAGGGGAAAAGCTTTCTGGTTTAAGCATTTTTATAAAAATATTATCACTGGATAGTCCAACCAAACTGAGTAACCATGCTGTGATAGTTGTTCCTATATTGGAACCCATGATTACAGCGACAGTATTTCCAATATTCATGAGTCCTGAATTAACAAGTCCAACCAGCATAACCGTTACAGCCGACGAACTCTGAATTGCGATAGTGATAAAGCATCCCATCAAGAGACCCGATAGGCGGTTTTCTGTCATTTTGTTGATGACCCGCTCCATTTTATCACCAGCTATTCTTTCGAGACTGCCTGACATCTGATTCATACCATATATAAAAAACGCCAGACCACCAAACAATGTAAAAATAGAAAATATACTCATTTTTTCCTCCATACTAAAAAGCACTCAAAAAACACATACAAAAAGTATGCAGGATTAGAGTTTTATTCCATCTTTATTTTTAATATATGAGATAATAATGTGATTTGTGGATTTTAAATCCTTAAATATGATAAGATATAAATATCCACATCCTATGACAAGAATATAAACTAAATAAGCTGTGACAAACTCTAAAATAGTTCTGGAACCAGGACCATTTTTTGAGTTTGATTTTTTTGAATTGATTTTCCTGATTACGGCAAATATGCTAATATCGCTATCATCTATATCGAAACTTCCATCACTCGAAGAATAGATGTAGCTTTCACTACTTGCAGTGTTATTTTCAGAACATCTACACTGCAGGTCAACATCTAAAGTGCAAATGATAAAAACAATAATAACAGTAAAATAAAGAATTAAATCGCCCGGATGATATTTTTTATTATTTATCAGGTTCTTCATCACGGTATCTCCATAACAATAATAGTCATAAGCCAACTGCTATACTACTATAACTATGGAACTTATTCAAATACTTTTATGTGATTCTTATAAAACATTTTGTTTTTTCTACACTACTCAGTGTAAACCATTTTCATTTTTCCCGAATCTCCTTCAAGCTGTATGGTATTCCTTATATTATAATAGTCAAAGGAATCATAACTGTTTGAATCTATATATACCTTAGGATGTGACTCAGAGTATGAGAAATGCATTTCCTGAATTTTGCCGTATAATGCGTCTATTCTGTCGGTATTTTTCAGTGATACAATCTTTATCTGACATCCAAGATTTCCGTCACCTTCCCATAAATCCAGCAGTCCCGGAACAGATTTGAAATCATTTTCATTATATTTACTTAAATCTTCCATTGTTAATACAGATATGAAAATCATTCCTCCTGAAGCGCCATATTTCTTAGCTTCACTGACAGAAACCACCCTTGAATCAAAGCTCGGTGTTGAAAATGACGAATCCGTATATTTAGTTCTTTTTATCTTATCCTTATCTATAGGAACCATTTCCAGAATTTCATCACATATGGCTTCGGTATGAACAGTATCGATTAAAATATCTGAGTCCGGATAATATATGCCTCTGTATTTCTCTCCTGATATTACTATATCTCCATTTAATGTATCACTTATTTTATAAGTAACATCAGGAACCGGAGAACCGACTTTGGTTAGCACAGGGCATTTAACATTCTTCAGCTCTGCCTGTTTTCCATATTCGGTCTCTACCTTCTCCTCAAAAGCAGGCTTATATAGATTTAACCTATCTTCCGCCTCCTGCTTCATCTCTTCTGATGGACCGCAAGAACTAAAAACTATAATAAATAAGAGGTTAACAAGTATTACAGCAATTTTTTTCATTTTACGCCTCACAACTATAATCCTAGTATAGAGATTTCTAATTAATTGAACTCGCAACGTCTTTTATTATAATAGAAATGGTCACGTATGTCTATGAATCACGTATATAGTATAAAATCTTAGTGTGTTTTATACTATATAGTGATTCGCATAATATAAGAAGTTTTATTTAGTTTTAGAAAATCAATTCTTATTAAATCCTTTCCATTAGGATTTGTCCGCACCCCCATCGTAAATAGAACCGGAATTTATAATAATCTTTCTATAATCGCCACCGTGATATCTTTTGCTATCTTTGAAGCTGCTTTACAATTAATTTCGAAAAATTCGGCGCCACTGTGCTCTGCTGTGTCAGTTATGCTTCTGATTGCTATAAACGGCACTGAATTCACATAGCAAACATGTGCTATGCTTCCGGTTTCCATATCCACTGATAAAGGCTCAAATGCCTTCAGGATCTCCTGACGACCGACATCCGAAATAAAAGCCTCTCCTGTTACCATTCGTCCAAAGTAAACAGTCCCCTTTGTATGGATATGTTCAACAACATCCCTTGAGATGTTCAAAAGCTTTTCGTCAGCAGTAAAGAATACCGATTTCATCCAAGGATGGTATTCTGTTAGTATTCCTGTTGCAACATCATGATAAGCCACTTCAGTAGAAATAACAGTATCGAATATTCTTAGTCTACGATCCATACCTCCCGCTACACCGGCATTGATGATCGTATCAACCTTGTAATCATCAATTACAATCTGAGCGGCTATTGCCGCATTAACCTTGCACACTCCGCTATAGAGCAATACAACATCATGTCCACCTATTTTCCCAATGTGTATTTTCAGCATTGCTTTTTCTGCGACAGAGGTTTCTTGAAGAATTTCAAGAAATGGAGCCAATTCATTCTCACTTGCGCAGATAATTCCTATTTTCATAGCTGGTCTCCTATTAAACTATAAGCTCACGCAAATTGGAATTTATCAAATTAACGTTTATCCCAATGGTATAGCCGTATGCGTTCTTTTCATTGATAAACGCCTTCATCATTTATCCTGGAATATCTTCAGGTATAACATACATCCGAAATTGGACATCGATTCGTGTAACCCGATTTGATGTAATGAAAGACAACCGAATCATTATTCTCTATAAATATAGCCTCATCATATTTCTCTTCTCTGGCATATTTAATATCATTCTGATCTGTTTCAGAAACGAGATCGACTTCACCGTGATGATGTTCAATATAGTTTTCTCTTATTTTAAGTGCCAGATCTCTGTACTCCGGCGGAAAATAGATCAATGTTTTTATCATATTAGCCCTATTTTATTACTCTCCACTTCAGACATTCAGACTCAACAAATACAACATCGTTCAATTTTTGATGTTCTTCATTATATGGATTGAACTCATCCCACATGCTCCAGAAAATAGAATTATTATTTCTACAAACTTTAGCCTTCATAATATCCATCTGGCATTTATCGGAAGGATTGACAAACAAAAATTTAATTTGTTTTGTATGCGCAAACCACAATTCAATTGAAAATGGATTACTGTCTA
>JAILEL010000022.1 GCA_024687845.1 Eubacterium sp. | reverse complement strand
AAGCCATGAGGAGTTGTAATGAAGAAATGCAGACGATTTTTAATAATTGCAAATGAAACTAAAGATATAGACTTAAAGTGGTCGAAGCATATTGAAGCACTTATAAAGAGTCGTCTTGATATTGATGATAGTTTAGCGGCTGCACAGCTCCCTGATGAGAAAGAAAATGAGAGCGAAGGCAAAGCTTATTTCTGTCTCGTGTCAGGCAGCAATGTTGATGCTCTTATTGAAAAACTTGAAGTGGAGTTTGAAAGAGTAGATGTTGTTATTGTAATGGGCGGAGACGGAACCATGCTGAGAGTTTCTCATGCACTAGGTGGAAGAGATATTCCTGTGATAGGAGTTAATCTTGGTACAGTTGGTTTCCTTACTGAGGTAGCCGTTGAAAATATAGACAGTATGGTGGACAGACTCATTTCCGGCGATTATGAAATCGAAGAAAGAATGATGCTGGATGGACATATTGTAAAACAGAAAGCAGATCGGCCGCTTACTAAGAATTCGGATGGATTTGCTAGTTCTGAAAAACAAGGAAAAGACATTTGCCTCAGGGCGCTAAATGAAGTCGTTTTTGCAAGAGAAAACAACCTTCGTCTGATAGCTGTAAAAATATTTGTTAATGGCAGATATTTTGATACTTGTGAAGCAGATGGAATCCTTGTTGCTACACCTACAGGCTCTACAGGCTATAATCTTTCGGCGGGTGGTCCAATCGTTAAGCCAGATGCGAGACTTATGGTGCTTACTCCGATATCTCCATTTTCTTTATCGAGAAGAAGTGTAATATTTGGAGCGGATGACAAGATAACTATGGAGCTCCTTGAGAAAAGACAGGATGCGCCGAACACAGCCATGGTTACATCTGACGGAGCAGATAATATCAGCATGACTGTAGGCGACAGGGTTGAAATAGAGGTTTCTGATAGTAAATTGTCCCTGATAAGATTGACTCATACAGGCATGTTTGACAATCTGAGGCGGAAGCTGGAACGGTAATGAGAATTTTCATATGCATTCAATTTGGATACATTTTGGAATGAAGTTTAGTTTAATCTTATAAATTGGTATTATGGATAAAATAAAAAGACAAAAAGAAATCCTAAAAATTATATCTGAAAATGAGATACAGACGCAGGAGGAGCTTCTCGCTACTCTGAAAACGGAAGGCTATGAGACTACTCAGGCCACGGTTTCAAGGGATATAAGAGAGCTGGGACTCAGAAAAAAACACATTGGAACTGGTGGACAGAAATACACAGCTCCAGACAATCTGAAACTTCAGATGGATGCTGGTAAGAATGGCTCATATCAACAGATTCTTTCCAGTGCGGTTACAGGAGTTTCTTCTGCTGGAAATATTATTGTAGTGAAAACGTATTCAGGCATGGCTATGGCTGTAGGGGCAGCTATAGACGGCATGAAGATAGATGGCGTTGCCGGATGTATAGCCGGTGATGATACGATTTTTGTAGCAGTTCAGGACATTGATACGATTAAGGCAATAATGGCTAAGATTAGGAGCTGAAAAAATACAGCGAAGATGAGAGGTAAAAACATTACATGTTAGTTAATATACATCTTGTAAATATTGCACTTATAGATGAACTGGACATTGACCTGACCGAAGGTCTGAATATACTTACTGGTGAAACTGGTGCAGGTAAATCAATTATTATAGGTTCTATTGGTATAGGGCTTGGTGGTAAGTTCGATGCGGGACTTCTCAGAGATTCAGAGAAGGATGGTCTTGTTGAACTGATGTTTTCAGTTGATGACAGGGTTGCAGGCTTACTCGAGAATGAGGAAATAGAGGTGGAAGATGGTGAGGTTATCATTTCCAGAAGACTCAGCAATGGAAGAAGTATCAATAGAATAAATGACAAAACAGTTACTATTGCAAAGCTTAAAAAGGTAGCTGAATATCTGATAAGTCTTCACGCACAGCATGAGCAGAGAACTCTCATGAAGGTGGAGAAGCATCTGGAGCTGGTAGATAGTTACGGCGATGGTGTTACAGAATTAAAGAAAGAAGTATCAGAGCTTTATAAGAATTATAAGAATATTTTGAACAGGCTCGAATCTCTCAAGATGGATGAGACCGAACGTGCTAAGAAGCTTGATTATATTCAGTATGAGATAAATGATATTGAATCAGCAAGGCTTGTTCCAGGGGAGGACGAAGAACTAGAGGAGCTGTTCAGAAAGGCCAGTAATTCACAGGAGATTGCTGAAATTGCAGCAGAAGTCCAGCAGCTTACAGGATATGATAAGGATATGTCTGCCGGGAATCAGATATCCCGGGCGGCCCGGATGATTCAGGGACTTTCCAAGATTGATAATGGCTGTGATCAGCTTGTCAGTACACTTCTGGATATTGATGCACTTCTTAATGACTTTACTCATCAGCTTGCAGAATATACATCTGATATGGAGTTTGATGAGGAAACTCTGAAGGAGACCGAGAACAGACTAAATCTTATTAATACTCTTAAAGCAAGATATGGTTCTGAGATTCCAGATGTTCTGAAAACACTAAGTGAGCTTAAGGCTCAGAAGGAAGAGCTGGAAGGATATGAAGACACTATTCTAAAACTTGAGAAGGAGAAGAAACAGTGTCTTAAAAAGCTGGAAGAAGCAAGTGATAATCTTTCGAAGCAGAGAAAGAAGAATGCTAAGAAACTTACAGCTGTTATTTCAGATGCAATGAAGGAACTGAACTTTAATGATGTGAGATTCGATATGGAATTCACCAGACTTCCGGATTATACTGCAAATGGAATTGACAAAGCTCAGTTTATTATTTCAACAAATGTTGGTGAACAGATGAGACCTCTGGTGGAAACTGCATCAGGTGGTGAAATGTCAAGGATTATGCTGGCTATAAAGTCAGTTATTTCCGAAGCTGAAGATACGCCAACGCTTATTTTTGATGAAATCGATGTGGGGATTAGTGGAATTACTGCTCAGAAGGTTGGTGAGATGATGCATCATCTCGCTAAGTCAAGGCAGATTATTTCAATCACTCATTTGCCTCAGATAGCAGCTCAGGCAGATTCGGCATATGTAATAGAGAAGAATGTTGTGGGAGAAAAAACAATTACAAATATCAGAGGGTTAGACGAGGAAGGCCGTGTTATGGAGCTTGCAAGACTTCTAGGAGGAGCTAATGTAACCGATGCGGTGCTTGCGAGTGCCAGAGAGATGATAAAATAAGGGGTTGTAATGATAGATACAATTGCGAGAGTTAACCTCATGGTAAATGAGGTTCTTAAGATAAAAAAGAATCGTCTCATGCCTGATATTATCACAGGTAATGAGAAAAGAATATGTATTGTATCCGGTATTTATGGAGATGAGCTTCAAGGGGAGTTTGTCTGTTATGAGGTTCTTAGACGTATAAAGGAAGACTACAAGAGTCTGACAGGTATTGTGGATATTTATCCATTTATCAATCCACTTTCTCTAGAGGCTAAGTCAAGAGAGATTCCAGGACTTGAACTGGATATGAATGAAATGTTTCCAGGAACCAAAAGTGGTACTCTGGGAGAATATATTGCCAGTGCAGTAATAGGTGATATTCTGAATACAAATGACGCACCTCAGGCGGCATTTTGTCTGGATGTACATGGCAGTGACATGTATCTGAATGAGATTCTTCAGATCAGACTTAATGACGATGTAATAGAAAGCGTTATGCCATTTGCAACTAAACTGAATACGGATATGGTCTGGATTCATCCTTCTACTCAGGTACAGGATGGAAGTCTTGTATACGAGCTTAATAAGGCTGGAGTTCCTGCCTGTGTAACTGAGTCCAGTTATGCTTATCGTATAGACCAGGTATATGGCAATCAACTGGTTGATGGTATATTTAACATGATGAAGGATATCGGAATGTGGCAGGGAGAAGTTACTTCAAACATTAAAAAGCCAACTGTTGCTTTTGATAAGAATGTAACCTATCTGAATTCTGAATCCAGTGGAATTTTTATTCCAAATGTAAAGGTTCACGAAAAGGTTGAACCTGGTATGAAAATAGGTTCTGTCGTTGACGTGCTTACTGGAACTATAGAACAGGTTGTTGTAGCACCGAGACGTGGTATTATTAGTGCGCTTAGAGAGTATCCAGCCATTGAGGTAGGGTCTCTCCTTGCACGTATTGTAGGAGGAAGAGCATGAGACAAGAAGTACTATTCTCCTATGAAACACCATTTAGTGGAGAACATAAAATATATGGATATTTGTATGGGGCAGGAAGCTATGCAGACCCTATGATTTCTGAAAATTCCGCCGCAATTATAGGCGCAATGAGGGGAAATGAGCATCAGCAGCTTTACATTTGCTCCAAGCTTTCAGCAAGACTTTCAGAGCTGGAGGATGCCGGCGACATAGTTCACGGCAAATCTATTCTGATGATTCCATCAGTGAATTATAATTCGCTTAATGCAGGAAGAAAACTATGGCTTTCAGATGACTCTGATATTAACAGGGAATTTCCGGGTAATCCGGATGGACCGGCCACAAGCAGACTAGCGGCAGCCCTACTAAGCAAGCTTTCAGATTATTCGTATGGAATCCAGTTTCCTTCATTTTACATGAGAGGAAGATTTATTCCTCATGTAAGAATGATGAAAACAGGACATGAAAGCACGAATCTTGCCAATCTGTTTGGACTTCCGTTTGTACTTATTGATGAGGTAAGATCCTTTGATAAGAGGACTCTGAATTATAACTGGCAATTGGCGGGAACGGCTGCATTTTCCGTTTATTCTGGTGGTACAGAAAGAATTAATGAGGAATATGCAGATATAGCAGTAAGTGCTACACTAAGGTTCTTGTCACGAATGGGTATAATCAGATATAATAGCCTAGGCGGAAATATATCTACCGTAATGGAAGAAAACGAAATGATCAGTATCAAATCAACGGCTGCCGGCTTCTTTAAAAGACTTAGAAATGTAAATGAAGAAGTAAGGCGAGGGGACTTGATGGGGCAGATAATAGATCCGATATATGGTAATGTTTTAGCAGAGGTTAAGGCACCCGCAGATGGAATCATTTTCTATATGCAGGACGCCCCACTTATATATCAGAACATCATCATAGGAAAGATGATGAAGAAGATACATAAATAGATGTAACTATTTGCGGTTTTAATACTAACCGCAAGTTTATAAGATAAGGAAAATCCAGGAGGAAAGAAATGAGTAACGTAAGAAGAATCTATGTTGAGAAAAGACCTGAGTATGCTGTCAGAGCTGATGAGCTGACAAATGAATTCAGAGCATATCTTAGTCTTAAGGATGTTTCAGTAAGGGAGCTTGTCAGATACGATGTTGAGAATCTCTCAGATGAGGTTTTTGAAGAGGCTATAGTTACAGTATTCTCAGAGCCTCCTGTAGATATAGTTTATAGAGAGGGATTTCCTCATGAAGCAGATGAGTTTGTATTCTCAATGGAATACCTTCCAGGACAGTTTGATCAGAGAGCAGATTCTGCTGAGCAGTGTGTAAGACTTCTTGATGCATCTTCTCAGCCTATTATCAGATCAGGAATTACCTATGCTGTTAAGGGAACCCTTACAGAAGAGGATAAGAAAACTATTGAGGCCTATGTTATCAACCCTGTTGAAGCAAGAGTAAGCGCTGGAGATAAGCCTGATACTCTTGTAGCTGATTATCCAGAGCCTGCAGATGTTTCTATATTTGATGGATTCTGCAGCATGTCAGAGGAGGATTTCAAAGCTCTTTATGACAGTCTTGGCCTTGCTATGACCTATAAGGATTTCCTTCATATCAGAAATTATTTCTCTACAGAAGAGAAGAGAGATCCATCTATGACTGAAATCAGAGTTTTAGATACCTACTGGTCAGATCACTGCCGTCATACAACATTTGCTACAGAGCTTACAGACGTTAAGTTTGATGAAGGAAAATATAAGGCTGCTATCGAAGGTACATTTAAAAAATATCTTGAAGATGCGGCTGAGATAAATGCAGGAAGAGATGATAAGTTTACCTGCCTTATGGACATCGCCCTTATGGGAATGAAGAAGCTTCGTAAGGATGGAAAGCTTGATGATCTGGATGAGTCTGATGAAATAAATGCTTGTACTATCGTTGTACCTCTTCAGATCAGAAATGAGGATGGGGAGATTGTTACTGAGGACTGGCTGATCTCATTTAAGAATGAGACACATAACCATCCTACAGAGATTGAGCCTTTCGGTGGTGCTGCTACATGTCTTGGTGGAGCTATCCGTGATCCACTGTCAGGTCGTACCTATGTATATCAGGCTATGCGTGTAACCGGAGCTGCTGATCCTACAAAGTCTCTTAAGGAGACACTTGCTAACAAGCTTCCTCAGAGAAAGATTGTTACTACAGCAGCAAAGGGATATTCTTCATACGGTAACCAGATCGGTCTTGCAACTGGTCTTGTTCAGGAAGTATATCATCCAAACTATGTTGCAAAACGTATGGAGATAGGTGCTGTTATTGGAGCCGCTCCAAAGGATAATGTGAAGAGAATGACATCAGATCCTGGAGATATTATCGTTCTTCTTGGTGGACGTACAGGACGCGATGGCTGTGGTGGAGCTACAGGTTCTTCAAAGGCTCACAATTCAGAGTCACTTGAGAGCTGCGGTGCTGAAGTACAGAAGGGTAATCCGCCTACAGAACGTAAACTTCAGAGACTTTTCAGAAGACCTGAGGTTACAACACTTATTAAGAAATGTAATGACTTCGGAGCAGGTGGTGTATCTGTTGCTATCGGCGAGCTTGCTGATGGTCTTGATATCAACCTTGACCTTGTTCCTAAGAAATATGCCGGACTTGACGGTACAGAGCTTGCTATCTCTGAATCACAGGAAAGAATGGCTCTTGTAGTAGATCCTAAAGATGCTGACAAGATACTCGATTACGCTAGAGAAGAAAATCTTGAGGCAGTTAAGGTTGCTACAGTTACAGAGTCACCTCGACTTGTTATGAAGTGGAGAGGAAAGGAAATAGTTAATATCAGCCGTGCTTTCCTGAACACAAATGGTGCTCATCAGGAGACAACAGCAGAGGTTGAGATGCCTTCAGAAGAAGTAAAGCCATTTGCAGGAATTGATGAAGAGGGCAGCACAGAAGAATACAGCTACAAGAATGCTGATGGCAGCCTTAAGGATGAGAAGGCAGATGTTAAGACTAAGTGGCTTGATATCCTTTCAGATCTTAATGTTGCTTCAGAACGTGGACTAGTAGAAATGTTCGATTCAACTATCGGAGCAAATACAGTAACCATGCCTTATGGTGGTAAATATCAGCTGTCACCTATGCAGACAATGATTGCAACAGTTCCTATGCTTGGAACCAGAAGAACAACTTCTGTCAGCATGATGAGCTACGGACTTGATCCATATCTTATGTCTTGGAGTCCATATCATGGAGCAGTTTACTCAGTACTTGATTCAGTAGCAAAGATTGCAGCAGCCGGTGGTGATGTATCAAAGATAAGACTCACCTTCCAGGAGTATTTTGAAAGAATGACAGAGGATCCAAAGCGTTGGGGTAAGCCTCTTTCAGCACTCCTCGGAGCTTATTCGGCACAGATAGGACTTGGACTTCCATCAATCGGTGGTAAGGACAGTATGTCTGGTTCATTTAATGATATAGATGTTCCACCTACACTTTGCTCATTTGCAGTTTGCATGAACACAGTAGCAAATGTAGTTACAACTGATCTTAAGGAAGTTGGAAATTTACTCCTTAAGTTAGATATTAAGAAAGATGAAAATGACCTTCCTGTATTTAGTGATGTACTTGAGAAGTATGCACTTATCAGAAAAGCCGTAACAGAAGGAAAGATTCAGAGTGCATTTGCAGTTGGCTTCGGAGGAATCATTGAAGCTGTCAGCAAGATGGCCTTTGGAAATAAGTTCGGTGTTGAACTTGATAAGAATGTTGTTTCTAAGGAAGAACTGGGACGTAAGGATTATGGTTCTATCATTATGGAGGTTCGTCCAGATGATGTTAAGAGCCTTGGAATACCTGCAAAGGTTATCGGAACTATCTCAGAGAAGAGCAGATTCAAATATGGTTCAGCAAGAGTTACTATGGAAGAGGCAATCGATGCATGGACATCAAGACTTAAGAAGGTATTCCCTGTTGATACAGGAGTTCTTGAAAGATTTGAAGGCCATGTTAAGGACTATGAGAAGGCTGCTAAGGAAGGAACTCCTGAGTCAGAGCTTAAGTTCAGATACAATCCTTCACTTACAGGATACGAGGGAGGAGTATATCAGGCTAAGAATATAATGGTTGCAAAGAATAAGATTGCAAAGCCACACGTATTCATTCCTGTATTCCCTGGAACAAACTGTGAATATGACAGTGCAAGAGCATTTGAAAGAGCTGGAGCTGAGGCAGAGGTTATCGTTCTTAATAACATGGATGAGCAGGGAATCAGAGATTCTGTTGATGCATTTACCAAGGCTATCAGACAGTCTCAGATCGTAATGTTCCCTGGAGGATTCTCAGGTGGTGATGAACCGGATGGATCAGGTAAATTCATCGCAACTACATTTAGAAATGAGAAGATTAAGGAAGAGATGATGAAGCTCCTTAACGAGCGTGATGGTCTGGTACTTGGTATCTGTAACGGATTCCAGGCACTTATCAAGCTTGGTCTTGTACCTATGGGTGAGATAGTTGAACAGACAGAACTCAGCCCAACACTTGCTCGTAACTCAATCGGACGTCATCAGTCTCGTATCGCATATACAAAGGTTGTTTCAAATAAGAGCCCATGGCTTCGTAAGGCAGTTCTTGGTGGAGTTTATTCAATTCCTATCTCACATGGTGAGGGACGTTTCGTTGCTAAGGATGAATGGCTGAGACGCCTCTTCGAGAATGGACAGGTTGCAACTCAGTATGTAGATGCAGATGGAAATGTAACAATGGACGAGGATTACAACATCAATGGTTCATACATGGCTATCGAAGGTATTACAAGTCCTGACGGAAGAGTTCTTGGAAAGATGGGACATTCAGAGCGTCGTGACAGAAATACATACCTCAATATTTCTGGAGAGAAGAACCAGAAGATATTTGAGTCAGGTGTTGAATATTTTAAGTAAAAAGAGGTTACTATTCACGGTTGATAAGAATTATTAATATTATGTTGTGACTGCATGCAGTCTAAGACATAATATTAATAGATCGAAGGTATAAAAGTATGGAGTTAAGGGAAATTCGCGGATTGTACAGTAAGATTCTTGAGAACATCCGCACAGTAATGATTGGAAGTGATGAAGTTTTTTCACTTGTTTTTTCGGCAATGCTTTCAGGAGGACATGTCCTCCTGGAGGATATGCCGGGAACAGGTAAGACTACAATGGCTAAATGTATAGCTGACAGTATAGATGTTGATTTTAAGCGTGTTCAGTTCACACCCGATCTGATGCCGCAGGATATCACAGGTCTGAACATTTATAGTCAGAAGACTGAGGAATTTGAATTCATTGCAGGACCTGTTTTTACAAATATACTTCTGGCAGATGAGATTAACCGTGCTACTCCGAGAACTCAGAGTGCACTTCTTGAAGCAATGGAGGAAAGATTTGTAACGGTGGATGGAGTCGGACGGGAACTGGCAGCTCCATTTATAGTTATTGCAACTGAGAATCCAATTGAGACTACCGGTACATTTCCGCTTCCAGAAGCTCAGCTTGACAGATTCATGGTGAAGCTTACCATGGGAGAAATAAGTAATGAAGATGAAGTAAAAATCCTTCAGCGTTTCATAGTAGACACTCCTGAAAAAGAGGTGTCTGCAGTTGTTTCTGCAGCAGAAATAATAGAAGCTTCGAAGGCTATTAAAACAGTAACTGTTAAGAAAGCTGTAATGGATTATATTGTCAGTCTTTCAGATGCAACAAGGAATTCGGACAAGCTTTTCTCAGGTGTAAGCCCGAGAGCATCACTTAATCTTATGAGGATTTCCCAGAGCTTTGCAGCTATATCAGGGCGTGAATACGTTACTCCGGATGATGTAAGATTCCTGGCTCCGTATGTATTTGCTCACAGAGTTGTAACAGGTTCCGGAATATCGAGTCTGAGTGAGACTAGAAGTATTATCAAGGATATCGTTTCAAAACAGAAGGTTCCTGTTGAAGACTGGAAGTAAAGTCTATTTAGATTAGAAGGTATAGATATAACAAGGACGAGATACGGGGGCTGTTATGAAGATATTAGCTGCGGTTATAATGCTGGCAATTGTATATACTGTCCAAAGTATTCTTTTCGAAAAATACTGGCATAAAAATCTCAGTCTGGATATGGGATTCAGTCGGGATTACATAGAGTGCGGGGAGAGAGCTGATCTTGTTGAAGTGGTTACTAATGACAAGTTTTTGCCTCTTCCTTCTTTTCATTTAAAATTCTCCGTTGACAAGAGTCTGATATTTGATGATCAGGACAACAGTATAATAACGGATTATTATCATAAAAATGAGGTTTTTTCCATTCTTGGACATCAGAAGATAACAAGAAGGCTTACCTTTATTGGCACCCAGAGAGGTGTATATGGAGTTCATAATGCAAATATAGTCGTTCATGATTATTTCATGGTGAAGCAGTATGCTGGCAGCATGAGAAAAACGGATTATATATATGTTTTCCCTAAAAAAATAACTACTGATAGTTTTCAGGTGTATTTTAAGGGGGTTATGGGCGAGATTGAAACTAAGAGAAATATAATAGAGGACAGTATGTCCTTTAGAGGAATCAGACCATATCAGCCATTTGATTCATTCAGAAGCATTAACTGGAAGCAGAGTGCGAAGGCAAGAGAGCTTATGGTTAATATGCTTGGTTATACCACAGATTCACGTGTCAGAATCCTGCTCAATCTGGATAATGACAATATGATTGAAACACAGAAACTGCTTGAGGAAGCAATATCTCTTGCAAGCAGCTTTGCCAGAGAATTCATTAAAGAAGGAATAAGTGTTTCTATCATAACGAATGGAGTAA
Source organism: Eubacterium sp. (assembly GCA_024687845.1). The sequence goes on along the minus strand of JAILEL010000022.1, from coordinate 16,365 downwards.
ACTCTGACGATGTACCTCTTCCCGGTGTAGCTGAGGGCGCTGAGATTAAACATGGCATAACTATTGACAGAATGCTTACAGAGATAAATGGTTCTCAGGGGAAAGAGTCATTTCTTAATATTCTCAGAAATGAAATGAAAAGTGGTAACAGAGATATCCTTTATCTCATAATCAGTCCTTATGCAAAGGACGATATGCTTCAGCTGATTGATAAATTGCAGGGCAGTGATGGAGCTTTGCATCTTATAGTGCCTTATTATGATGCATATCCATATATTAAAAATCGCACCTACGCTGAGGGATGGGAGGTGCCTATAAATGTATAAATGGATTGTTGGATGCAGAAAAGTACTCCGGCTTATATATGAGTTCTTCTTTCTCCTTCAGCTGATGAATTTTGTGCTTTGCTTGTCTGAAAAAAGTATGATGGATACAAGAGGAATCCTTGTACTATTTGGAATACTTGGTATTTCATATATTTTCAGAGATGTGCTGTCACACGTTATTTCGTTACTGATCATACATATCATTCTGGCGGTAGTTCAGTATTATATTATTGATAATTTTCATCTGGCTGTCGTTATGTGTATATTTGTGGTAGGCATCTTTATAGATGCGGCCATGTATATGAATCGTGGATATGAAATCAAGAGAGCATTTGATGTGCCTGGGGATGTTATATTTCTTGGGCTTGCGGTGTCATTACTGGCAACATATCTGCATAATAATGGGCTTCAGAGACTGGCCTATATTTCAGCTATTATTATGCTGGTGGATTATCTTTTCAGCATATATCTGGAAGGCCTTGTACACTACCTTGTTGTTAATCAGCGTATAAAAGGAATGCCTGTAAAAAGGATGGTATCAGTTAACAGCTTTATCGTAACAGCGATAATTACAATGATAGTTGTTACAGTATTTTTGGCTGATATTCTAGGACTTCCTAGTGCAATAGGACAGCTTTGTGTTGCACTAATCGCAATAATTAAGATATTTATAATAATATTCAGTGTTGTTTTCAGTCTGATAGTAGGTCTTTTCGGATACAATTTCATTACTCCTACTCAGGGAAGAGAACAGATACAGCAGATAGCCGAAACGGACAGCATATTTGGAAAAATAATGCATTTTATTCTGGTAGCTGTCATAATCGCTCTTGCTATTTATGTTCTGATAAAACTCAGTATATTGCTTATTAAATGGATGATCTCAAAACAGGACAGAAATAATGAGATGACCGAAGAGCTCAGTAATAAGAAAAAGAGAAACTTTATCAAGACAAGAGTTGAACGTGATGTTTCTGATGGACCTATGTCTTTTGAACAAAGAGCTAGACAGGTTTATAAGAAAAAGATTTTGTCCTATGGGAAGATTTTTAAGCCGAATGAAACGGATACAACAAGTGACATTGAACTGGCTCTGGAGAGGACGACCAGTGGACACATATTTACAAATGAAAGTACTGAAACATCTGTAAATAATATAGAGCCGAAAGAGCATGAAATCCTTACGACAATGTATAATGAGGCCAGATATTCGGATAAAAAAATAGACAGGAGTTTTGTAAAGAGGATGAAGGAGATAGCGAAGTCTATGCAGACTCCAAAGATAAATTGATGGTATAAAAGCAAAAAATCTTAAAGCAAGAAATGTGAAGGGAGACGTATATGTCCAAAATAATATTAACTGTTGATGATAACCCTCAGAAAATCACAAGAAGTGTAGTTGATTATCTTGTTGAAAACAGCATTCCGGCTGTACTTTTTATTGTAGGACAGGATGCTGTAAATGACAGAAGTTCTGTTTTATATGCCCTGGAAAAAGGCTTCTTGATAGGAAATCATTCATATACTCATCCGCATTTCAGCGAGCTTGAGTTTGAAGAATGTGTGGAAGAAATAGAGAAAACAGAAGAAGTTATTGAATCTCTATATAAAGAAGCCGAAATTAAAAGACCTGTAAAGCTGTTCAGATTTCCTTATATTGATAAGGGACAGGATAAAGGGCAGGAGCATAAGGAAAAGCTTCAGAAATATCTTAGAGAAAAGGGCTTCAGTAAAATAGATGACAGCTTAATTACTGCTGAAGATTACTATAATAATGGCTGGGACAAGGATATCGACGTTACATTTTCCTTTGACTGCCTCGAGTATATGGTACGTCCTGGACAGATGGCATTTACAGAAATAATGGACAGACTTCAGACTGGGATAAATGATATGAATCTGAAAGATTCCGAGGATAACAGCATTAATACAATACTTATCCATAGTCATGATGATACAGAAAATATGGAAAAGGATTATTTTAAGAAGATTGTTGGGAAAATGATTGATAGTGGCGCAGAGTTTATAGCGCCTACGTTTATCTCTTAAATATAACAATAATGGAGGTATATTTTTGAAACTGAGTAAATGGAGATCTGTTATAGCTGCGGTGATGATATTTGCTTTTATTACATCACTTACAGCCTGCGGATCCGGAGAAAAAAAAGATAATAAGAGTGCAGATGCTTCAGATACTGCAAATGTGAATACTGCAAGTGATTCTTCAGAAAATGGCAATTCTTCAGAAAATGTTGATTTGGATATTCCAGTTCCAGGAACTAAGTATATTGATTTTGAAGATGGACGTTATGATTTCGTACAAGTAAGCACAGCTACTGACAGTTCTGACGTATCCACATTATCTGTTCAGGATTATAATAACTCCAAGGCTCTGAAGGCCGTCAATACAAGTGGCAATAAGATGTATATCGGGATAAATGCTGCTGCGGTTCTTGGAAAGGATATTGACAGGCTGGCTAAGGTACAGTTTGATATAGGCGTTGAAAGCTCAGATAAGCAGTTTTATGCAGCCTCAGGATTTATTTATACTTATACAGGCAAGCAGCTTTCGGAAAAAGAAGTTGCTCCATGGTCCATTTATCTTGAAACAAATAATCCTAAAACTATAGACGTGGATGTTTCTGGATTCGTAAAAGATGCAGGGAATTATTTTATTATTTCAAAAGAAACAGATGTGGCAGCTGAGAGAGGTGCAGGTGCTCAGAATCTTTATATTGATAACATCAGATTTATGGATGAAAATGGATATCTTATCGATGCTGATTCAACCCTGGCTCCTGAACAAAATGCAAAGATAGGACAAAATACTGACAGATTCAATCTGTTTGGTATGAAACAGATAGTTGCTTTTGAAGGCTTCGATATAGGCGAAGAGGCAGACACTGCAAAGGGAAAAGAAATGCCGGAAGAAATAGTGAAGGCACTTGTCCCAGGTTCAGTTGTTGAGATTGAATATACATCCGATACAAAAAACATATGGCTTGTATTTCCGGATTATGAGGACGGTTCCAAAAGAGTAGGAGTGGGATCAGCCTATGTAAATAATTCTGGAAATGTAGCACAGATAACCTATGAAATGCTGGCAACTTCACTTGGTGAGGATGTAAGCAAATGGGGAAAAACTATGCAGTGCGAGTCTGATGGAAAATGGCATGTTTCTTCTGTCAAGGTAGGCCAGAAGGCTTCTAATTATTTCCTGAAAGAAGCTACTGATTTTAAGGATTATAAAGTAAATGCTGCTCCATGGACTGCAAATGGGAAAGAGCTGACTCCTGAAGTAAAGGAAGCACTTGTTCCAGGTTCTATGATTGAAATATCTTACAAATCAGATACAGGAAATATATGGCTTGTATTTCCGGATAGTAAGAAGGGTAAGGTTAAGGTTGGAGCGCTGACTCAGAATGAAGAAAAAGACAGCAAGAAAGAAGTAGACAATAAAGAAGACGACAGCAAAGATGCTGAATCAGAAGAAAAGAAGGGCGAAGGCTCTGAAACAGAAGAGAATAAGAGTGAAGGCTCTGAATCCCAAGAAGAAAAAGGAGATACTTCTGGGGAAAATAATGAAGAAGGAACGGACGATGCTACGGTGTCTGATGCTGAGTATATAATAAGTGGTTCCAAGGCTTATATTTCCTTCGAAGCCTTATCTGCAAAGCTTGGTGATGATGTCAGTGAATGGGGCAAGAGGCTGCAATGTGAATCCGATGGAGAGTGGGAGGCTTATGGTATTCGTGTAGGCACTCCATCTGAGTTTATTCCAACAAATAATAAGTGTGACATAGGAGTAATAACAAGCGGTGGAGCTTATGAACCAAGTGGTGTTATTCTTTCGGAAGAAGCACTGAGCTACCTTGTACCAGGCTCCTATATCAATGTAAATTATACCTCTGAGTCCGGAGAACTGTGGATTGTTTTTCTGAATGAAAAAAATGAATGGACAAGAGTTGGAGCGGGAGACTTCGTTGATGGTGGTCAGGATAGTGCTGTATATGATGGAAGCATCTGTCAGATACCATTTGAAATGATTGAAAAATACTGTGGCAAAGATGTCAGCAAATGGGGACCTGCAATGAAGTTTGAAGCATCGACTCCATGGTCTGTAACTGGTGCATCTATAGGTCTGAAAGAAGGCGTCACTGTTTCCTCGGCGACAGCAACAGATGCTGCAAAGGAATCGCCTTCAGATTCCAATTCTGATGATTAAATATTTAATGTCGATAAAACAGGAGCTCATAATTAAATGAAAAGAAAAAGAATATTCACCGCTGCCATTATGGCGGGGGTGATGTGTTTTTCTCTTTCAGCTTGTGGAAGTAATAAGAATGTTGCTACATCCACAGATGCAGAAAAAGATACTTCGAAAGACGAATCCAGGGACACTATCTCTTCAAGAGGAATACCACGTTATGAAGGAAACACACCAAGAACAATTAAAATAGGTACATGGTATGACATTTACTATGACAGTACACATGAAGATATATATTCCGATCCTTTTATAGCTGATGAAGAAACTGCTAAGCTGAGATTTGATAATCTTAAAGCCGTCGAGGAAAAATACAATGTTCGGATAGAATTTGAGAATCTTACCTACGAAGGAATCAAAGAATCAATAGAAACATCTATTCCGGCGGGAAAGCCGGATTGTGATATCTATCTTACAGAGCCTTCCTTTGCTCTTCCTGCAATTGTGAAGGGGTATGCTACTGATCTTGAGAAGGTGCTTCCTTCAGATGCAGATATACTTAATGAACAGCAGTATCTAAGAACAGCAAAGTTAAATGGAATAGATGGAACTTACCTCATGTATGAGGCCGGGGGAGAGTCAATACCTGATTCGGTATACTGCCTTGCATTTAATAAGAAAATCCTTGAAACTACAGATCTGGAAGATCCTAATGTTATGTATAAAAGAGGACAGTGGACCTGGGATAAATGGCTCTATTACATGGATAGACTTACTCAGGATACAGATGGTGATGGAACTCCGGATGTTTATGGATTTTCATCAGATACTCAGCTTCTGTTTGAAAACCTTTGTATGAGTAATGGAACCTCTGTTGCTTCCTCTGATACAGAAAATATATCTTCGAAAGCAGTCGGAGAAGTTTTGGATTATATCAATATAATGTATAACTCTGAAAAGGTTGTAAAACCTATGGTGGCTTCTGAAACAGATGCTGCGCAGAATGATTATCTAAGTGGGGATGTAGCCTGCTGGATAACCCAGGCTCATATTACAAATGCAAATGAAGATTTAAAGCATGGTATAAATGAAATCTGGTGTCCATGGCCGGAAGGCCCACATGGTGATATAGAATCAAATGCAACCAAAAATGAGATAAATAACGCGGGTTATATTATTCCTAAAGGTGCTGATGATCCTTATCTTATTTACTGTGTTTTCCAGGATTATATGGACTACTATGGTACGGATTTTGAAAAAAGAGATACGGTAAATGAGTGGTGGCATACAGCTGCTCTTACTGAGGAAAACTTTAACGTAATGTATAATGGGGGAAAGCATGCGGGGATAGATCTCTGGAACAGCCTTGGAATTAACTACGATTTTGATGGTTTTATAAATGGAGATATTACGAGAGTACAGTTTCAGGAGAATTATAGTAAACAGATACAACAAGCGCTGGATGCAATGTTTACGAGTGATGATTGATGGTTAAAATACTGATGTGGAAAGGAAGGTGACTGCTTTGAAGCTTGCTTCTATTTTTTCAGATAACATGGTTTTACAGAGAGACTATGCTGTAAGAGTATTTGGTGACACAGATAAAGAAGAAGTAATTTCCATATCAATTGATGATATACAGATAAGTGAGAAGATTAATCCGGGAAAATGGGAAGTGGTACTTCCGGCCCATAAGGCAGGCGGACCTTTTGATATGACTATCAGTACTATCGATGATAACAAAAAGGCCGAAGCTATTACCAGGATTAAAAATGTTCTTTATGGTGAAGTCTGGATCAACAATGGACAATCAAATATTGAATTTGAACTAAAAGATGTCAGAGGCGGAGCAGACGAAATCAAAAATGCAGATTATCCGGATATAAGATATTTTAAATGTATCAAAGCTCCGGTGATTGATGATGCCTTTCTTGAAGAAGAGTCAAAGCTTAGCTGGAAGTCTGTTACAAATGAACAGTTCAGTGATATATCAGCCATAGGATATTATTATGCTACGCTTATTCGCGATACTCTGGGTGTTCCAGTAGGGCTTATCGACTGCTATCTCGGTGGCACATCGATTAGCTGCTGGATGGAAATGGATACTATGAAGCAGCTTCCGGAGGCAAAGGACTATCTTGATGAATATAATAAAATAATAAAGGATCAGACGACGGAAGACTATGAGAATACTGTGAAGGAATATTATAAAAGAGTTGAAGTATTTCTCGAGAAAGAGGCGGCTGCACTTAAGGCTGATCCTGATATTTCTCCGGATGAGCTGGGTAAAATAACAGGTATCTATCCATGGCCGCCACCACTTGGAAGAACCTCTGAATATAGGCCGGGTGGACTTATTGAGACGATGTTTAAAAGAATCGCTCCATTTACCGTGAGAGGTCTTGTATATTATCAGGGTGAAGAGGATACTCATAGAAATTATGAGAAATGCATGAAGACCGGAGAAAACAGTCAGTATGCAAAGCTACTTATAAAACTCATTTCTGAATACAGAAGACTGCTGAAGAACCCGGATATGCCTGTGTGTATCTTACAGCTTACAATGTTTTTGGAAAAAAACTGCGAGGATAACAGAGACTGGGCTTATCTCAGAGAAGCGCAGGAACTGGCAGTGGTGGAAACCAATAATGCACACCTTGTCTCATTGATCGACTGCGGTGAATATGGAAATGTGCATCCACTGGATAAGAAGCTTCCAGGAGAAAGGACTGCCAGAGTTATGTTGGACAAGGTTTATGGTATAGCGGGTATCGAAAGTGGAGATGCATATCTTACCTGGATAAGATACAGAGATAACAGACTTGTCATAAAGATGCATAACACTTACGGCGGACTAAAGCTTGGTGAAAATGAACTGACTGACTATAGAGGAGAAATAACTGATAATAGTCTTGAACATAGTAGTGAAGAACAGCAGAATCATATTTATGGCCTTGAGGTCAGTTTAGATGGTGAAACCTGGTACATTCCGGATGCCCATATCGAAGGTGATACCATAGTTATAAAGGATGACAGGAGTATCGATGAGGTGAGATACGGATTCTTCAATTATGGAAAAGTAAATGTCTATAATAATGCCGGAATTCCACTAAGACCTTTCAGAGCAAAGGTGAATAGCAACAATCTTATATAAAAACCTAAGTAAGTTTTTGATTATTTGAACCGAATGTGTTAAACTATACAGATACGCTGAAAAAAGTAAACAATATTTGTTATAGAACTATCTGTTCAGTTACAGAGTTTTGTTTGATTGGCTATTATAAATTATAAAGGATAAGAAGGAGATTTGAATTATGCAGAGTGATAACATGAAATGTGGTCTTCAGCAGGCTCCAGCCCGTTCACTTCTGAACGCCCTTGGTTACACTGCAGAAGAGATTAAAAAACCTATGGTTGGTATCGTATGTTCCTATAACGAGATCGTTCCTGGACATATGAACCTGGATAAAATAGCTGAGGCCGTCAAGCTCGGCGTCGCTGAAGCAGGTGGTACACCTGTTATGTTCCCTGCAATCGCAGTCTGCGATGGTATTGCAATGGGACATATTGGCATGAAGTACAGTCTTGTCACAAGAGACCTTATTGCTGATTCAACAGAGGCTATGGCTATCGCACATCAGTTTGATGCTCTGGTAATGATTCCTAACTGTGATAAAAATGTACCTGGCCTTCTTATGGCTGCAGCAAGAGTTAATGTACCAACAGTTTTCGTATCTGGTGGTCCTATGCTTGCAGGTCATATTCATGGAAGAAAGAGAAGTCTTTCCTCTATGTTTGAGGCAGTCGGAGAGCGTACAGCAGGTAAAATCGATGATGCAGAAGTTCTCGAGTTTGAAGAGAAGGTTTGCCCAACCTGCGGTTCATGTTCAGGTATGTATACAGCTAACTCTATGAACTGCCTTACAGAAGTTCTTGGTATGGGACTTCCTGGAAATGGAACTATTCCAGCAGTTTATTCAGAGAGACTTCGTCTTGCTAAGAAAGCCGGATATGCTGTTATGGATATGTTAGAGAAGAATATCCGTCCACGTGATATCATCACTAAGGACGCTATCTTAAATGCACTTACAGTAGATATGGCGCTTGGCTGCTCAACAAATTCTATGCTCCATTTGCCTGCAATTGCACATGAGATTGGATTCGATTTTGATATCTCATTTGCAAATCCAATCAGCGAGAAGACACCTAACCTTTGTCATCTTGCACCTGCAGGTCCTACATATATGGAAGATCTGAATGAGGCAGGTGGTGTGTATGCCGTCGTTAACGAGCTTTGTAAGCTCGGCCTCATCAAAGAAGACTGCATGACCGTAACTGGAAAGACTATCGGTGAAGCAGTAAAGAATGCAGTAAACAGAAATCCAGAGGTTATAAGACCTACTGATAATCCATATTCAAAGACTGGCGGACTTGCAGTTCTTAAGGGAAATCTTGCTCCAGATGGTTCTGTAGTAAAGCGTTCAGCAGTAGTTCCTGAAATGCTTAAACACGAAGGACCTGCCAGAGTCTTTGATTCAGAGGAGGATGCTATCGCAGCAATCCTTGGTGGAAAGATAGTAGATGGTGACGTTGTTGTTATTCGTTACGAAGGACCTAAGGGTGGCCCTGGTATGAGAGAAATGCTTAACCCAACATCAGCAATCGCTGGTATGGGACTTGGAAGCACAGTTGCTCTTATAACAGATGGACGTTTCTCAGGCGCCAGCCGTGGAGCGTCTATCGGACACGTATCACCAGAAGCTGCAGTAGGCGGACCTATAGCACTTGTAGAAGAGGGAGATATCATCGAGATTGATATCAACAATTATTCGATCAATCTTAAGGTAAGTGACGAGGAGCTTGCAAAGCGTAAGACTGCATGGACTCCACGTGAGCCAAAGGTAACAACAGGTTATCTTGCTCGTTATGCGTCTATGGTTACATCAGGAAACCGTGGTGCAATCCTCGAAATCCCTAAAGCATAAATGTATAAAAGGAGATAATAGATATGCAATTAACTGGATCACAGATCGTTGTTGAATGCTTAAAAGAGCAGGGCGTAGATACAATCTTCGGATACCCTGGTGGAGCTATTCTGAATATATATGACGAATTATATAAACATAGTGATGAAATCCGTCATGTGCTTACATCCCATGAACAGGGTGCAAGCCATGCGGCAGATGGATATGCAAGAGCTACAGGAAAGGTTGGTGTTTGTATGGCAACCTCCGGTCCTGGAGCAACCAATCTTGTAACTGGAATCGCTACAGCATATATGGATTCAATTCCACTTGTAGCAATTACAGCAAATGTTGGAGTTGCCCTTCTTGGAAAGGACAGCTTCCAGGAAATAGATATCGCTGGTGTTGTTATGCCTATTACAAAGTACAGCTTTATCGTTAAGAATGTGCATGAACTTGCAGATACTATAAGACGTGCTTTCAAGATAGCACAGTCAGGTCGTCCAGGTCCTGTTCTCGTTGATATAACAAAGGATGTTACTGCAAGCAAGGCAGATTACACCTATAAGAAGCCTGAACCAATAGTCAGAGTTACAGAAACAATTAAGGATTCAGACATAACAACGGCTGTTGACATGATCAACAGTTCAAAGCGTCCTTATGTTCTTGTTGGTGGTGGCGTAACACTTTCAGGTGCTAGCGAAGAACTTGCAAAGTTTGTAAAGAAGATAGATGCTCCAGTATGCGATACTCTTATGGGTAAAGGTGCATATGATGGAACAAAACCTAATTATACCGGTATGATCGGAATGCATGGAACCAAGGTTTCAAACCTTGGAGTTAACATGGCTGATCTTCTTATCGTAATTGGCGCCAGATTCTCAGACAGAGTTATAGGTGATGCATCCACATTTGCAAAAAATGCAAAGATACTTCATATAGATATTGATGCAGCTGAAATCAATAAGAATATTGATGTTGATGCAAAAATCATCGGTGATGCAAAAGAGGTTCTTAAGATACTTAATGGAGCTATAAAGTCATCCAAGAAAAAAGAGTGGATGGATGAGATAAAGCAGCTTATGGCAGACAATCCAATGACTTATGATATGGAGAATCTGACTGGACCTGCAATCATAAATGCAATCTATAAGCAGACTAAGGGTGATGCGATAATCTCAACAGACGTTGGACAGCATCAGATGTGGGCGGCTCAGTATTACAACTATAAGGAGCCAAGACATTTCCTCAGCTCAGGCGGACTTGGTACAATGGGTTATGGACTTGGTGCTGCAATCGGTGCTAAGGTTGGATGTCCTGATAAGACAGTTATCAATATTGCAGGTGATGGCTGTTTCCGTATGAATATGAACGAGATAGCAACAGCTGCAAGAGAAGATATCCATGTTATAGAAATTGTTATTAATAACCATGTTCTTGGAATGGTTCGTCAGTGGCAGACACTTTTCTATGGAAAGAGATATTCCAATACAATTCTTGAGGATAAGACAGATTTTGCTAAGCTGGCTGAGGCAATGGGAGCTAAGGGATATACTGTTAAAACAGTTGCAGAATTTGAAAAGGCTCTGAAGGAAGCTCTTAAGGGCAAGGGCGCTTACCTCATAGATTGTCAGATAGAAAAGGATGACAAGGTATGGCCAATGGTTGCACCTGGTGCATCAATCGAGACATGCTTTGATTCTGAAGACGCTCTGAAGTAATATATTTCGCAATCAGATATGATTATTTCTTCTGATAGACAGATATTAGAAGAATTAATAAAAGAAAATAAAAAAATAAGAATAACAGATAAATACTACAAAAGACAGAATTTCAACTGAATAGACACATTTAACAAAATAATGCTACATTTTTGAAAAAATTTGACCTTGATAATTTTACAAAATGTAGTATTATTTTGAGATGTTGAAATGTATCAATTTATACGTAATATATTTTATGGAGGAAAAATAAAATGGCAAGAGTTTACAACTTTTCAGCAGGACCATCAATTTTACCAGAGGTTGTTCTGAAGCAGGCAGCAGAAGAAATGCTTGACTACAAGGGAAGTGGACAGTCAGTTATGGAGATGTCACACCGTTCAAAGGTTTATGATGACATCATTAAGGAAGCAGAAAAGGATCTTAGAGATCTTATGGATATTCCTGATAACTACAAGGTTCTTTTCCTTCAGGGTGGAGCTTCACAGCAGTTTGCTGCAATTCCTATGAACCTTATGAAGAACGGAGTTGCTGACTTCATCGTTACAGGACAGTGGGCTAAGAAGGCATATCAGGAAGCTAAGAAGTATGGCAAGGCAAATGTACTTGCTTCTTCAGAAGATAAGACATATTCATACATTCCTGATTGTTCAGACCTTCCTATCTCAGAAGATGCTGATTATGTTTACATTTGTCATAATAATACAATATATGGAACTACATTTAAGGAACTTCCTAATACAAAGGGAAAGATTCTTGTAGCAGATATGTCATCTGACATTCTGTCACAGCCTGTAAATGTAGAAGATTATGGTCTTATCTTCTTCGGTGTTCAGAAGAATGTTGGACCTGCTGGTGTAGTTATCGTGATTGTTCGTGAAGACCTCATTCGTGATGATCTTCCAGAGTATGTTCCTACAATGCTCAAATACAAGACTCAGGCAGATGCTGATTCACTTTACAATACACCTCCATGCTATGGAATCTATATTTGCGGACTTGTATTCAAATGGGTTAAGTCAATGGGCGGCCTTAAGGCTATGAAGGCTCATAATGAGAAGAAGGCAAAGATTCTTTATGATTATCTTGATCAGTCAAAGATGTTCATGGGAACAGTTGTTGAGAAGGACAGATCTCTTATGAATGTTCCTTTTGTTACAAGAAACCATGATGCTGATCTTGAAGCTAAGTTCGTTAAAGAAGCTACTGCTGCTGGATTTGTTAACCTTAAGGGACATAGATCAGTTGGTGGTATGCGTGCTTCTATCTACAATGCAATGCCAATCGAAGGTGTTGAGAAGCTTGTTGCATTCATGAAGGATTTCGAAGAGAAGAATGCATAATAGTTAACGATTTACTATAAAATCATTGACCAAATACAAAATCGGTTAAACAGTTTGCTTGAAAAAGCAAAGGTTTAGCCGCTGTACTGGATAAAGGAGAAAGATAATGATAAAGATTAATTGCTTAAACCCTATAGCAAAATGTGGAACAGATCTTTTTGATTCAAAATATGAAATGACAGATAACATTGCTGATGCTGAAGCAGTTCTCGTAAGAAGCGCTTCTATGCATGATCTGGATGTTCCAGAATCTCTTCTTGCTGTAGCACGTGCAGGTGCTGGTGTAAATAACATTCCACTTGATGCGTATGCAGAGAAGGGTATCGTAGTATTCAACACACCTGGTGCAAACGCAAATGGTGTTAAGGAGCTTGTTATAGCAGGTCTTCTTCTTGGATCAAGAGACATCGTTGCAGGAGCTAACTGGGTTATCGAAGATAAAGAAGATGAAAACATCGCTAAGACAGCTGAGAAGCAGAAGAAGCTTTATGCAGGAAATGAGATTCAGGGCAAGAAGCTCGGTGTTATCGGTCTTGGTGCTATCGGATGCAGAGTTGCAAATGCAGCTATCCATCTTGGAATGGAAGTTTGGGGATATGATCCATTTGTATCAGTTGATGCAGCATGGAATCTCTCAAAGTCTGTTAAGCACATTACAAATGTAAATGACATTTATGCTAATTGTGATTATATAACAATTCATGTTCCTCTTATGGATGCAACAAAGGGCATGATCAACGAGGAAGCTATCTCACTTATGAAGGATGGAGTTGTAGTTCTTAACTATGCAAGAGATATCCTTGTAGATGAGCCTGCACTTATGAAGGCTATTGATGCAGGTAAGGTACATCGTTATGTAACTGATTTTGCTAATCCAACAGTAGTTGGACATGAAGGTGTTATCTGTACTCCACACCTTGGAGCTTCAACAGCTGAGTCAGAAGATAACTGTGCAGTTATGGCTGTTAATGAAATCAGAGATTTCATCGAGAACGGAAATGTTATCAATTCAGTTAATTATCCAAGAGTTGATGCTGGTATTCCTAGTTCAGCAGGCCGTATCACAGTATGTCATAAGAACATTCCTAACATGCTTACACAGTTCACTGGTGCATTTTCAAAGTCAGGTATCAATGTTCCTGATATGGTAAGTAAGTCACGTGGTGATTATGCTTACACAATCCTCGATGTAGATACACCTGATGCAGCAGGAATGGTTAAAGAGCTTGAGGCTATTGACGGAGTTATCAGAGTAAGAGTTGTAAAGTAATCGATATAAGGATTAATCCGTTATCGTGCGAGTTTTGATTATAGATAATTAAGAGGAAAAAGATATGGAAAAACTGAGAGTAGGAATTCTTGGTGCTACGGGAATGGTTGGTCAGAGATTTATCGACCTTCTGAATGGTCATCCATGGTTCGAGGTTGTTACGGTAGCTGCATCCCCACGTAGTGCCGGTAAAAAATACAGTGAGGCAGTTGAAGGCAGATGGAAGATGGATAATCCTATTCCAGAGTCAGTTGCTGACCTTGTTTTGAAAAATGTAAATGAAGTTGAAGAGATAGCAAGTGGCGTTGATTTTGTATTCAGTGCTGTAGATATGTCTAAGGATGAGATCAAAGCTATTGAGGAGGCTTATGCAAAGACAGAGACTCCTGTAGTTTCAAATAACAGTGCTCACAGATGGACACCTGATGTTCCTATGGTAGTACCTGAACTCAATCCTGAACATTTCGAGGTTATCGAATCACAGAAGAAGAGACTTGGAACAACAAGAGGCTTCATAGCTGTTAAGCCAAATTGTTCTATTCAGTCATATGCTCCTGCGCTTTTTGCACTTAAGGAGTTTGAACCAAAGGAAGTTGTAGTTTCAACTTATCAGGCTATTTCAGGTGCCGGAAAGAATTTCAAGGACTGGCCTGAAATGATTGAAAATATCATTCCGTTTATCGGCGGTGAAGAAGAGAAATCAGAGAAAGAGCCACTTCGTATCTGGGGAAAAGTTGAAGATGGTGAGATTAAGCTTGACGAAAATGCACCTAAGATTACAGCTCAGTGTATCCGTGTTCCTGTTCTTTACGGACATACAGCATCTGTATTTGTAAACTTTGGAAAGAAGCCTACAAAGGAGCAGATCATCGAGAAGTGGGAGAGCTTTAAGGGTGAACCACAGGAACTTAATCTTCCTTCAGCACCAAAGCAGTTTATCAGATATATGGAAGAGGAGAACAGACCTCAGGTTGCACTTGATGTAAATTATGAAAATGGTATGGGCGTTTCTATGGGACGTCTCAGAGAAGATACCTTGTTTGACTATAAGTTTGTTGGTCTTTCACATAATACAATTCGTGGCGCAGCAGGTGGAGCAGTATTATGCGCTGAACTTCTCACAGCTAAGGGTTATATAACCAAAAAGTGAAGAATTAAAAAGAACCCTTTATCTTAAGGATTTATAAGTATTTTTCGGGGGATAAATATTTATATAAGTTTTAGGAGGATATCATGGCTAAGAAGAAGCTTATTCTTGTCACATCGCCACCAGCATGTGGTAAGACATTTGTTACAAAGACTCTTGCAAGAGCATTAAATAACTGCGTATATCTCGATAAGGATGATCTGATCGTTCTTTCAAAGCAGATATATAAGGTTGCCGGAGAGCCTTTTGACAGATCATCAGACTTTTTTCATGAGTATATTAGGGATGCTGAATATGACGCAATCCTTGAGGTTGCATTAAATGCGCTGAATTATAATGATACAGTTCTTATTAATGCACCATTCAAAAAAGAAGTCAGAAGTAGGGAATGGATCGATATGATGAAAAAGAAACTGGCTGCAAAAAATGCCGTTCTTTGTATCATTTGGGTTCATACTGATATTGAAGTTGTTCATCAGAGAATGATCACCCGTAACTCCGAAAGAGATACGTGGAAGATTGAACATTGGGATGAGTATGTGGCTACGCAGAATTATGATCCGCCAGAAGATATTCCAGAGCTCTTTATTTTCAAGAATTCAAGTGATGATGAATTTGATGAATCTATTGGACAAGCAGTTGACTTCATAAGAAACTAAGAGGGTAAACGAGATGTCAAAAATTTTACCTTTTGCAGCGTACAGACCGAACAGTGATGTTATAGAGGATGTGGCTGCACTTCCGTATGATGTATATAAAAGAGCAGAAGCCAAGGAATATGTAATGTCTCATCCGAAGAGCTTTCTCAGAATAGACAGACCGGAGACACAGTTTGCAGATGACTTCGACATGTATTCTCAGGAAGTTTATGAGAAGGCAAAGGAAATGCTTCACAGTGATATGACAGATGGAACTTATGTTCATGAAGAGAGCCCGGTTTATTATATTTACGAGCTTATTATGGATGGACGTTCACAGACTGGTATAGTTGCAGTTGTTTCTGTGGATGATTATCTTGAAGGAACAATTAAGAAGCATGAAAATACTCTGGCTGCAAAGGAGCAGGATCGTATAAATCATATTTATACATGCAGTGCTCAGACCGGACCGATCTTTCTTGCATACAGAGACAGATCCAAAATCAATGAAGTAGTATCCAGAGTTAAGAATAATGAGAAAACCTACGGCTTTACAGCAGATGATGGAATCGTGCATAATGTCTGGGTTATCGAAGATCCAGCGGATATTGACATTATCAAGAGTGAATTTGCTGATGAAAACAGGATATATATTGCTGACGGACACCACAGAGCTGCCTCGGCAGTAAAAGTAGGTATGAAGAAGCGCGAAGAGAACCCGGGATATACTGGAGAAGAGGACTTCAATT